>DATLVW010000228.1:0-3168 GCA_035577085.1 Thermoanaerobaculia bacterium | reverse complement strand
GTCGCGCATCATCACGACAACGAGCGTTTGATCTGGCTCTGCGACATACACCTGCTGCGCGAGCGGATGTCGCAAGAGGAGCATGCTGCGTTCTGGCGACTGGCCGCCGAGCGCCGTTTGGTCACGATCAGCGAGCGCTCGATTGCGCTGGCCGAGGATTGGTTCGCACGCATCTCGCATGACAGGGCGGCGGACTGGCTCCGTGACGACGAGCGTCTCCGCGATGAGCCCTCGGCAGCCTTCCTCGACCGCTCCCGAAGCCGCGCCGCGCTCCTCGGCGGCGATCTCAAAGCGCTCGGCTGGCGTGCACGCATGCGCCGGTTGCGCGAGCTGGCGTTTCCTCCGGCCGCGTTCATGCGGCAGAGTTTTCCGTCTGCGCCTGCGGTGCTTTTGCCGGCTCTTTATCTGTGGCGCGGTGTGCGGGGGGTGTTGCGGTTGTTCCGGAGGGTGGCCGGCTGAGTTTTCTTAAAAGACTCTTTAACCACAGAGACACAGAGGTCACAGAGTTGAATCGCTTGACTCTGTGATCTCTGTGTCTCTGTGGTGCAATGGTTTTTGGGGCTCACTGAAACCACGAACCGCCATTGATATCGATCGTCACGCCGTTGAGATAGTCGGCCATTGAGGAGGCGAGGAAGAGGATGACGTTGGCGACGTCGGCGGTGGTGCCGACGCGTCCGAGGGGGATCTGGCGGAGGATCTCTTCGCGATTCTTCTCCAGTTCCGGCTTCGCCATCTCCGTCTCGATGAATCCGGGCGCGACGCAACTGGCGACGATGTTGTCCTTCGCGCAGGCGCGAGCGATGGAGCGGGTGAGGTTGACGAGCGCGGCTTTCGACGCACCGTAGTCGGCGAATTCGGTCTCACCGCGAAAAGCAGCGCGCGAGGCGACGTTGATGATCTTTCCGCCACCGCTGCGGCGCATGGCGCGCATGGCCAGCCACGAGGCATTCGCGGCGGCGAAGACATTCAGATCGAACGTCCGGCGCCAGCCTTTTTGCCAGGCTGTGTAGTCGTCGCCGTCGAAGGGGTTGTACTCGAACACCGCTGCGTTGTTGACGAGCACATCGATCTTTTCAAAGGCTGCTACAACGTCGTCGATCATCGTCTCGAGCGCCGCAGGGTTGGCGACATCGGCGCAGAATGCGATTGCGTTCCCGCCGATCTCCTGCACGAGTGCGTTGGCCTCATCTGCGCTGCGCCGGTAGTTGATGATGACGTGTCCGCCGGCAGCGGCCATGCGCCGCGCAGTCTCGGCGCCGATGCCGCGGGAGCCGCCGGTGATCAGGACTACTTTGCCTGTCAGATCGAGTGCCGTCTTCGTATTCGCGTTCATCAGGTATCCTCGGCATCGGAGTTTATGCGATGAATCATGAAGTGACGTTTTACACGCGCGCCGACTGTCCGCTGTGCGAGAAGGCCTATGCCGCTGTCCGCGAAGCGATCGCGTTGCACCAGCTTCCGGTGACGGTAACGGTGACCGATATCGATGCCGACGCGGCGTTGCGGGCGAGGCTCACGGATGATGTGCCGGTGATCTATGTCGACGGCGTGGAAGCCTTCCGGCATCGCGTCACCCCGGGTGCGTTTGCGGCCTACCTGCGCGATTCCAGCGCGCCGGCATCACGCTCGTCGCTGGCGGACGAGATGTGCATTCCGTGCACCGGCGGCGTGCCTGCTGTGAAGGGTGCAGAGCTGGATGCGCTTGCAAACTCACTCGGCGGCGGATGGCGCGTCGTCGAAGAGCATCATCTGGAAAAGGAATTCACGTTTCCCGATTTTGCGAAGGCGCTGGCGTTCACGAATCGCGTCGGCGCGATTGCGGAGGCGGAGGGGCATCATCCCGATATTTACCTGGCGTGGGGCAAGGTGCGGATCACGATCTGGACGCACAAGGTCGATGGATTGACGCGAGCAGATTTCGTGCTGGCTGCGAAGATCGATGCGGGATAGGGGTTTAGGAAACCGGTCACCACAGAGGCACAGAGGTCACAGAGAAACCTCTGTGTTCTCTGTGTCTCTGTGGTTGCCTTTGCTTTAGCGACCACGATAAGCAACTAGCACATCGCCCCTACTCGCTCTTCGACTGCCAGTCCTCTTTCTCCACCTTCCATGCGCCGTTCTCGCGGACCATGGTGATCGTGCCGTGGGAGACGGCGTCGCCTTCCTTGCCGGTGGCGAGGAGCGTGGCGTGGGTGCCGTCGCTGGCGCCGCCGGTGACTTTGATGCCCTTGGGCTCCATCTCCTGAAGCAGGGGAAAGAGCTTCTTGAAATCGGGGTCGGCGGATGCCTGCTTTGCGCGGTCGGCGCTGATGCCGCCGAGGACGGCTTTCATGTCGCCGGCGGTAAGGTTCTTGAGGTAGACCGCGTAGGCTTTGCCCGGCTCGCCGCCCCCGGCGGGAAGCGGTGATCCCTTGAGTGCAGGTGGGGGAGGCGGCCCGGCCGGTTTGCCGACGGGGAGATCGAACGTAGCGTTGTACTGATACTTCTCGTCGAAGAAATCGTCAGGCTTGGCCATGGAAATGGTGCCGGCGATGCGCGTCGCTGTCATCGCCGTCAATTCGGCTTTCTGCATGCCGACGCCGGAGAACTGCTTCATCTTCTTGAATGCAGGGCTGAAGACCGTGGCGCTGATGACCTGTTTGCTGGCGTCGATCGTGGCGGTGAATCCGCTGAGCTGCTGCTTGTCCTGCGCCTGCATCAGCTCCATGTCGTCGGATGCAGCGGCGGGAGAGATTTCCTGATCGGTGACGATGACTTGCGTGACGGACTTCGTCTTGTCGA
Organism: Thermoanaerobaculia bacterium; assembly: GCA_035577085.1. Lineage (GTDB taxonomy): Bacteria > Acidobacteriota > Thermoanaerobaculia > Gp7-AA8 > Gp7-AA8 > JADGNZ01. Next base: position 384 of record DATLVW010000228.1, on the reverse strand, counting down.
ACGGATCCTTGCGCGTTTGCGCGTAGGCGTGCTTGAGCGCGACGGTTTTGCCGTTCGCGGTGAGCGAGCCGGTGACGCTGGCGTTGGCGGCGAGTGTGGGAACGATGAGCATCAGGAAGATGGAACCCAGGGATGAGCGGAAACGATGCATGCTCGATGACCTCCGGTTGTGTGTTGGATACGAGAGAGGTGGGCAAGATACGGCATCGGGTTTGGGAGTTTTGTGATGCAGATCAACAGCGTTCGCGCTGAATCCTCTCCCGGCGTATATTTTCGCTATGCGAAACGTTCTCCTTGCGGCGTGGCTTGGTCTCGCGGCGGTGACGGCTCCTGCCCAGACAAACGCTCAGACAACGACTCAGACGAAGCCGCAGTACACCGACG
>DATLVW010000227.1:0-6927 GCA_035577085.1 Thermoanaerobaculia bacterium | reverse complement strand
CTCCTCGACGAGTGCGAAGGGGAAATCTTTGTGGATGAGAAGCATCTCGCGGTCGAAGGGAACGTCGAAGACGAGAAAGGGCCGGCCGGCGAAATCGACGACGACGCGCGCCAGCGCTTCGTCCAGCGGCACGTAGGCGTGGCCGAAGCGGCGGATGCCGCGCTTATCGCCGAGGGCCTGGGCGAAGGCTTCGCCGAGGACGAGAGCGGTGTCTTCGACGGTGTGGTGATAGTCGATGTGCGTATCGCCGGTGGAGACGATGTCGAGATCGACGCGGCCGTGGCGCGCGATGACGTCGAGCATGTGCGAGAGAAACCCGACCGGCGTCTCGATCTTCGAGTGGGTGCCGTCGCCGTCGAGGTCGAGCGTGACGGAGACGTTGGTTTCTTTGGTGGTGCGGGTGATGGTTGCTGTTCTCATGGTCGTTCGTCCTTCATCGTTTGGTTGAGCGCTGCGAGAAACGCATCGTTCTCTGACGGCGTGCCGACCGACACTCGCAGCGCATTCGGTACCGCGGCGCTGACGTCGCGAATGAGGATGCCGTCTGCGTGCAGTGCGTTGAAGACATCCTTGGCATTGCGCTGCGTGGTGAAGGCGATGAAGTTCGATCGCGACGGGAACGGTGTCACACCTTCGATCTCCTGCATCGCTTCGAACATCCGCTTGCGCTCGGCAATCGTTGCGGCGACGTTGTGTGTGCGGATCTCGCCGTGCTCGAGCGCCGTTGCGGCGACTGCCTCGCTGATGATGTTGAGCGAGTAGGGGAGCTTCACTTTGCGGATCTCGCGGCAGGTGGAAGCGGTCGACGCCAGCCAGCCGACGCGCAGTCCGGCCAGGCCCCAGGCTTTCGAGAACGTCGAAAACGTGACGAGGCGGTCGTGCAGCGGCGGCATCGTGTCTTCGGCGAAGTCGCCGTACGCACGGTCGAAAAGAACCGTCGCGCCGGTGGCGAGCAGCGCGTCGACGCCGCCTTCGGGCAGCACGCCTCCGGTCGGATTGTTGGGCGAACAGACAATGACTACGGCGTTGTCGCAGCGCTCGATGGCGTGGAGCATCTCGTCGAGCGGTAAGAGTCCCGTCGACGGATCGACGGCGATCGGCAGAGCGATGCCGCCGGCGACCGCGACGAGTTTCTCGTACAGTGCAAACGTCGGCTTCGGAAAAACGACGGGGGTGCCGGGGCCGATGAATGTCGGGATCGTGGCGGCAAGCAATTCGTTCGAGCCGTTGCCGACGAGCACGTTCGCCGTGTCGTATCCGTGCGTCTTCGCCAGCGCGCCGCGGAGCATCATCGACTCGAAGTCGGGATAGATGTTCCAGTGGCGCGCTGCCATCTCCGCGAGCACCTTTTCTTTGAGCTCCTGCGGAAAGTCGGTCGGACTCTCGTTCTGATTCAGCTTGATCGCCGCCTCACGCAACTCCAGCGTGTAGGCGGTCATGGCAGCTACGACGTCGCGAGACATGCGGTCCTCCTGATGGCCATCGATGCGGCGTGGGCGGGCAATCCTTCGAATGTGGCGATCCGTTCGCCGGCTTCGCTCACCTCGGCCAACTCCTCGGCGGTGATGGAGATGACGTTCGCGCGCTTGACGAAGTCGTAGACGCCGAGGGGGGAGAAGAAGCGCGCGCTGCCGGCGGTGGGGAGGACATGATTCGTGCCGACGACGTAATCGCCGGCCGCGGGTGGCGCGGACGGACCGCAAAAGATCGCGCCGCAGTTCTGCACGCGTGCGCCGATCGATGCCGCGTCGCGTGCGTGAATCGACAGATGCTCCGGCGCGATGCGGTCGGCAATGGCGATTGCCTCGTCCATCGAGTTGACGACGAACGAGAGTGCGCGCTCGGGCATCTGCTCGGCCAGCCACGCCGACGTCGTCAAGAGCACGACCTCGGAATCGGCACCATGCTCTGCCTGCGCGAGTAGATCGGCGATGACGAATTGAGGGTGAGCGATGTCGTCGGCGATGACGATCAACTCGGTCGGACCGGCGGTCATATCGATCCCGACTTCGCCGATCAGCCGCATCTTCGCGGCGGTGACGTAGGCGTTGCCAGGGCCGACGATCTTGTCGACACGAGCGAGCGACTGCGTGCCGATCGCTGCCGCGGCGACGCCCGCCGCGCCGCCGCAGCGGTAGATGTCGCGTACGCCGAGGCGGTTGCAGACGTAGTGAAGCTCATCACGGTCCGCGGCGGATGAGGTAGTGATGCAAACGATCTCTTCGACGCCGGCGATACGCGCGGGAACGGCGGTCATGATCAAGGTCGAGAGGTAGACCGCTCGGCCGCCGGGCACGTAGACGCCGGCGCGGCGGATGGGGCGGACGCGGTGCTCGAGGTTGCCGAGGCGGTAGGACTGCGGAAGCTGCGGCCGGTGAAAGGCTTCGACGCGGTCGATGGCCAGGTCGATGGCGTTCTTCATCTCGGCGGAGATCGTGACGTCACGCGGCGCGATCCTGATCGCATCCGGCGCGAGTGTGACGCCGTCAAACTTCGCGATCACCTCGGCGACATAGGCATCGCCACGGGCGCGCACCCCGGCGATCATCTCGTCGGCGACGCGCAGCGCGTTCTCGTTCGTGGCGCTGCGGCGCTCGAGGATCGCGCGCAGCGCCTCATCGGATTCGGGAGTGTTTGTGGTGAAGGTTCGCATTGGCTTTCCGGTCACGATGACACTCGTGCCGCCTCCTCAATCTTTGCGATCAGCTCCCGAACCATCTTCGGTTCGGTGCGATAGAAGTTCTTTCCAACGATCAGCCGTGGCGAGATCTCGGCGACGACTTCCTGCATCTCCAGTTTGTGAATGCGCACCGTCTCGCCAGTCTCGACCAGATCGACGACGTGCGAGGTGAGGTTCAGCACGGCGGCCAGTTCGACGGAGCCGGTCAGCGGAACGATCTCGGCATGCACGCCGCGCTGGTCGAGGAACTGGCGTGTGATGCGCGGGTACTTCGTGGCCACCTTCGTCAGCGGCGGCGCGCCCGGTGCCGCGATCAGCATCATGCGGCAGTGACCGAACGGAAACTCAACGGGCTGGTAGGCGGTGCATTCGTGCTCGAGAATCTGATCGAGTCCAGCGATGCCGGCGTCAGCGGCGCCATGCTCGACATAGACCGGCACGTCGCCGTCTTTGACGAAGATCCATTCGATGCCGCCGCGGTCGAAGACGAGTTTCCTCGTCTTCAGATCCGTCTCTGACGGGATGTCATATCCGGCATCAGCGAAGACGCTGAGCGCTCGCTCCTGAAGCCGGCCTTTGGGTATTGCGATGCGCATGTCGTTCAATCCAGATCGTCGATGGTGAATGTGAAACCGATCGCGGCGGCGCGCTGGCCGAAACGTTCGTAGAGGTTGTCGTACCGTCCGCCCTGCGCAACTTTCGTGCGCGCGCTTCCGGCGTAGACGCGAAAGCGCAGGCCGGTGTAGTAGCCACTGTCTTCGATGTCGTCGAGATGGAGTGCAAAAACCGCGTCGCCGGCCACCGCTTCTTCGATCGCCGAGAGTCTGGCCGCCGCCTCGGGAGCGAAGGGCGCGACCTCGTTCAGCGTCGCTTCGCCGGAGATCAGCTTCGCGACGATCGTCTGCAGCGCGGCCGGGACTCCCGCAGTCATCCGTTTTGCCGCAAGCGCTTCGCGCACGGCGCCTGCCTGCGCGATCAGCGCTGCAGCGATCGAGACGTTGTTGTACACGATGGTAGGCTCGTCGCCGGGAGCGCGAACGAGATCGGCGGCCAGGCGAAGCATGGCCACGTCGGCATCGATGGAGTCATCGCCGACGATCTCGGCTCCGATCTGGAACAACTCGCGGTTCGCGCCGAGGCGGGAGGCTTCGACGCGAATGACGTCGCCGCGGTAGAAGAGACGCAGCGGCAACTCCTCGGGCGCGATCGACGGTGCGAGCGCGCGGGCCAGCATTGGCGTGAAGTCGGAGCGGATGGCGATGAGGTCGCCTTCGCGGTCGACGAAGCGATAGCTCTGCTTCGCCGTCGCAGGCTCGACGAGCGCGGCATACGGCTCGACGTAGTCGATGATCGGCAACACGACTTCGCTGAAGCCGGCACCCGTCAATGCATCGACGAAGCGCAACTCGATCCGCCGCCGGCGCGCGGTCTCCTCGGCCAGCAAGGGCCGCACACCAGTTGGATATCTCGATTTCGTGGCCATAAAGTCAAAAACCTCTTCCCGTATCGGAGAAGAGGTTCAGGTCAGTTGGCTACGTCCCTTCGCTGAGCGCCCCTCGTCCGATGGGGGCGCGCACGGCACCCCTAGATGTGGTGATGATGGTGCTGCTGGGCGAAGTTGGTGCTCATCGGGTTGGCGAGTGTAGAGACGGGATCGGGCTGTGTCAAATTCCACCAATCAGGGTCGTGGGTCGTGGTCGCCAAAAACAAAGGCAACCACAGAGACACAGAGAACACAGAGGGACCTCTGTGAACTCTGTGCCTCTGTGGTTGCCGATTTTTCTAATTGACCCACTACCCAGCAACCCGAGACCGCGCTTTACAATGCGCCCCATGACACTCGACGAACAACTCGACTTTCTCGGCAAGGGGACGGTCGACTTTATCGAACGCAAGGATCTGAAGACCAAGCTCGGGCGCGGGAAACCGCTGACGATCAAGGTCGGTTTCGATCCCACCGCTCCCGACATTCATCTCGGGCACACGGTCGTGATCCGGAAGATGAAGCACTTCCAGCAGCTCGGGCATCGCGTGATTTTCCTGATCGGCGATTTCACGGGGCTCATCGGCGATCCGACCGGCAAGAAGGCGACGCGGCCCGCGCTCTCGAAAGAGGAAGTGCTCGAGAACGCGGAGACGTACAAGCAGCAGGTCTTCAAGATCCTCGATCCGAAGACGACGGAGATCCGATTCAATTCCGAGTGGCTCGGTGCGCTTGGCGCCGAGGGGATGGTCCGTCTGGCGGCCAAGTACACGCTGGCGCGCATCCTGGAGCGGGACGACTTCCGCAAGCGCTTCGACGCGCATCAGCCGATCGCGATTCACGAGCTGCTGTATCCGCTGGCGCAGGGCTATGACTCGGTGGCGCTCAAGTGCGACGTCGAGATGGGCGGGACCGATCAGCTATTCAACCTGCTCGTCGGCCGCGACCTGATGCGCGAGTACAGCCTCGAGCCGCAGGTCGTCATCACGATGCCGCTGCTCGAAGGGCTCGACGGCATCGAGAAGATGTCGAAGTCGCTCGGCAACTACATCGGCATCAACGAAGATCCGGGATCGATCTTCGGGAAGGTGATGTCGATCTCCGACGATCTGATGTGGAAGTACTACACGCTCTGCACCGATCTGACGCAGGCGGCGATCGCGGAGAAGCGCGCCGCGGTCGAGTCGGGAGGGCTGCATCCGATGGACGCCAAGCGCGAACTGGCCAAGTCGATCATTCGCGACTTCCACGATGCGGCGGCTGCGGATGCTGCCGAGGCGGAGTTCAGACGGGTGTTCAGCGAGAGGCAGGCGCCGGCGGAAATCGAGGAGACCACGCTGCCCGCCGCGAGCGAGCCGCAATTGCTGTCGAAGATCATCGTCCAGGCCGGACTCTCGGAATCGAACAAAGACGCGCAGCGTGTGATCGCGCAGGGCGGCGTGCTCGTCGACGATGCAAAGGTGAACGACCCGCGGGCGACGCTCGATGCTTCGAGCGGAAAGTCGTACGTGCTGAAAGTGGGGAAGCGGCGGTTCGCGAAGGTCTCGTTCGGGTGAAGTCTTTTTGAACCACTGAGACACAGAGAGCACAGAGCATTCTCTGTGTCCTCTGTGTCTCAGTGGTGCTCGGTTCTGATCAAGAAAAAGGGACGAGAGCACATGCCCTCGTCCCTGAATCAAGAAGACTCAGACTTACCGAAGATTGACCGGGATCGTGATGATCTCCGTCGAGCCATCTGCGGTCACACGAAGCGTGAGGGTTGTGGTCGTGCCGGATAGCGATGCGCTCGGGGTCCAGAGGATGCCGCCGTGCGTGTCGGTGAGTTTCACGTCGCTCGGGGGATCGACCAGCTCGAATGTCGCGCCCGTCGACGAGTTGACGACGACGCGGAAGCCGATGGGCCACGATCCGGTCTGGATGTCGATTGCGTGGTCCAGCACGCCGTCGTGATTGGCGTCCTCGACGTCGATCGCTCCGGCATTGCCGAATGAGACGCCAACGAAGTTGATGCGCAGATCGGGATGGACGAGCAGGCCCGGGACGTAGGTGGGATCACCGGAGGCGTTGTTGATGGCGCTGCCGTATGCGAGTGCGCGTCCCTGCGTGACCACGGCGTGAACGGTGTCGTTGTTCTGCGCGCTGACGTTGAAGAATGTAGTGACCCCATCGTTGTATTGCTTCTGCGAACCGGCTGCATAGATGACTTCCTTCGATGCGGCGATGCTGCCATCGGCGCGCAGAAGCTCCCATTGCACGGTCGCTGCGGTTACGGCGTAGACGCCAAAGTTGAAGCGGGCATCGGCTGAGGAGGAAGGTGCGCCGAGGACAATGGTATTGCCGGCGGAGGGTGCGGTGGCTGCGTCGAGTGCGGGAATGTCCTGGCCGAGCTGGCCGCCCGAGGTGGTGTTGAAGGTGCGCGACGCGATGGTGAGCTTTTGCGCTAGCGCGTTGTCGAACGTGATCTCGATTGCGCCCGTTGCGCTTTCACGTCCGAAGCGGCTAGCCACGACGTCGGCGATTGCGACGGTGGCACGTGGCGCGATGTCGATGGTCGAGGTGCCTGCTGCGCCGAGGCCGTCGTGGAACGTGAGGGTTGCCGTGGCCGAGCTGGCGCTGGTGTTGTGGAGCGTCAGCTCCGTCTGCCAGTGGCTGCCATTGGCTCCCGGGCCCGTGCCTGAGGCAGGAACGATCAGAGTAGTCGCGCTGACGGCAAGCGGAAGAAGTGCTGCGATGGTGGTGGTGAGGATGCGTTTGATGTTCATTG
>DATLVW010000226.1:0-6459 GCA_035577085.1 Thermoanaerobaculia bacterium | reverse complement strand
CGGGCAGGCCGAGGTTCTGATCGATGGCGGCATTCGAAGGGGGAGCGATGTGGTGAAGGCGCTCTGCATCGGCGCACGTGCAGTTCTCGTCGGCCGCGCGTACGCCTACGGACTCGGCGCGGCAGGCGGAGCCGGTGTCGCGAGATCGATCGACATTCTCCGCTCCGGCATCGTCCGCACGATGAAACTCCTCGGCTGCGCGTCGGTCCGCGATCTCGATCGGTCGTTCGTGCAGATGCCTTCCGCGTGGCTCGAATTCTGAGAAAACCTTCTCACGCGAAGACGCGAAGACGCGAAGGATTTTGAGGTTGAGATGCTCTCCTTCGCGCCTTCGCGTGAGAAACGAGTCCACCGCTACAATCCGCGCCATGCATCGTCTTGCTTCTGCCGCGCTCCTCGTCCTTCTCGCCACCTCCGCCTACGCCCAGACCGACGCGGTTGCCGCGCGCGTCGATTGCATCCTCCGCGAGGTGCCGCTGATCGACGGGCACAACGATCTTGCGGAGCAATACGAGGAACGGGTGAAGGATCACCTCGGCCAGATCGACATCCGGCAGGATCAGCGCAAGCTCACGCCACCGTTGCATACGGACATCGCGCGGCTGCGGCAGGGGAGAATCGGCGGACAGTTTTGGTCCGTCTACGTTCCGACGACGCTCAAGGGGGCGGATGCCGTGCGTGCGGTGCTCGAGCAGATCGACGTCGTGCATCGCCTGGCCGCGCTCTACCCCGATACGTTCGAGCTGGCAAGCACCGCTGACGACATCGTACGCATCCATCGCAGCGGAAAGATTGCATCCCTCATCGGAGTCGAAGGCGGTCACTCGATTGGCAACTCGCTGGCCGTGCTCCGCCAGCTCTACGCCCTCGGCGCGCGCTACATGACCATCACGCACAGCGACAACGACGACTTCGCCGATTCCGCCACCGCCGATCCGGTTCACGGCGGGCTCACGCCGTTCGGCAGGCTCGTCATCGCCGAGATGAACCGCCTCGGTATGCTCGTCGATCTCTCGCACGTCGCACCGAAGACGATGAACGATGTACTCGACATCACCGCCGCGCCGGTGATCTTCTCGCATTCGTCCGCGCGGGCGCTCACGGATCACGCGCGCAACGTTCCCGACGACGTCTTGCGCCGCGTCAAGGAAAACGACGGCGTGGTGATGGCCACATGGGTTCCGACGTTCGTTTCGGAGAGGGCGCGCGCTCGCGACGCGGCGAAGGATGCGGAGGAAGCGGGCCTCAAAGCACTCTACCGCGGTCAGCCGGAGAAGGTGAAGGCGATGCTCGCGGATTGGGGAATCGCCAATCCTGCGCCGCGCGCGACGGTGAAGGATGTTGCCGATCACATCGACCACATCGTGCAGGTTGCAGGCGCGGAACACGTCGGACTCGGAGCGGATCTCGATGGCATCACGTCTACGCCGGAAGGCCTGGAGAGCGTGGCCGCGTATCCAGCCGTCTTCGCGGAGCTGATCCGGCGCGGTTACAGCGACGAGCAACTCAAAGGCATCGCCGGATTGAACGTGCTCCGCGTTTTGAGAAAAGCCGAGGCGGTCGCCGCGCGTCTGCAGAAAGAAAAGCCGCCCTCGGACGTCCGCATCGAAGAGGTGGATAAGCCCGTCGCCGCGCACTGAATGGTGCACGGGGAGGCGTTCACCACGGAGACGCAGAGGTCACTGAGAATTTTCTGTGTCCGGGGCAGCTCTGTGGTTGCGTCGTCCGTCAGTCTGCTACGCTCTCCGAATGCGCATACGTGCTCTTGCCGCCTTCGCTTTCACCCTAATCCTTTCCACCGTTTCCGTTTTCGCCCAAGGCAAACCGGCCGGCTCCGTCGAGACCCGTCTCGCCGCGCAGAACGCGCTTTTCGAAGAGGCGTGGCAGACCAACCTCAAGCTCGCGCCGACCTTCGCTACTGCCGTGGGCGACTATCGCTACAACGACAAGCTGGGCGACAACTCGCTCGCCGCGGTCGCGCAGCGGCACGAGATCGACGCTGGTTTTCTGGCGAAGATCAAGGCGATCTCGCCGGAAGGTTTCAGCGAAGAGGATCGAACCTCCCACGATCTCTTCCTCCGCGGTCTGCAGGAGCGGATGGATGACTACGACCTGAAAGACTACGAGATGCCGGTCACCGCACAGGGCGGCATTCACACGGGGCTGGCCGACCTGCCGAACTCGGTGCCGCTCGACTCCGTGAAGCATTACGAGGATTACATCGCGCGCCTTCACCAGATCCCGAAGGCGTTCCTGCAGACCGAAGACGTCCTGCGCGCAGGCGTCAAGGATCATCTGGTGATCGTCAAGTTCGTGGCGGAGAAGATTCCGGGGCAGTGCGCCGGCGTCATCGCCGCGGATCCGTTTCTCATCCCCATCAAGAAAATGCCGGCGACCTTTTCGGACGACGACAAGAAGCGCCTGACGGATGCGATCACGACGACTGTGAACGACGAGGTGCTTCCGGCGTACAAGCAGTTCGCGGCGTTCATCACGACGGATTACATCCCTGCCGGCCGTGCCACCCTTTCGATCGAGAGTTTGCCTGACGGCAAGCGGCGTTACCAGGCCGCTATCCGGCGACTGACGACGACCAACCTCACGCCCGCTGAGATTCACAAGATCGGGCTGAGCGAGTTCGATCGCATCGTCGGCGAGATGACGGCGCTGGCCAAGGCGAATGGTTACGCCGATCTGGCCAGCTTCCGCGATCACGTGGAGAACGATCCGAAATACAAGCCGTCGTCGGAGCAGGCGATCGTCGACGACTTCGACCGCTACATCAAGCAGATGCGGCCCAAGCTGCCGCAGCTCTTCAACGTGATTCCGTCGGCGCCGGTGACGGTCGAGCCGATCCCTGACTTTCAGAAGGCCGCGGCTACGCACTACCAGACCGGCACGCCCGACGGGAAACGCCCGGGCCGCGTTTCGGTGGCGGTTTCCGACTACAAGAGCCGCTCGTTTTTGAACGACGAAGCGGTCGCGTATCACGAGGGCATTCCCGGTCACCACATGCAGCTCTCGATTCAGCAGACTCTCAAGGGGCTGCCCGAGTTCCGCAAGCATGGCGGCAACTCTGCGTACACCGAGGGGTGGGCGTTGTACGCGGAGCAACTCGGGAAAGAGGTCGGCTTCTATCAGGATCCCGGCTCCGACTACGGCCGCCTCCGCTCCGAGCTTTTCCGCGCGGTGCGTCTGGTCGTCGACACCGGCATCCATGACATGGGATGGAGCCGCGATCAGGTGGTCGAGTACATGCGTAACTCGCACGCGGTCGACGAGCCGACGATTCAGTCGGAAACCGATCGCTACATCTCCTGGCCGGCGCAGGCGTGCAGCTACAAGCTTGGCCAGCTCAAGATTCGCGAGCTCCGCATGCGCGCCGAGAAGCAACTAGGCAGCGCGTTCGACATCCGCAAGTTTCACGACGAGGTGCTTGCCGGCGGCAGTCTCCCGCTCGATCTGCTCGATGCGCGGATCACTCGCTGGATCAGCGCACAGAAGAAATAGTCTTTTTTCACCACGGAGACACAGAGGACACAGAGATCAACTCTGTGCTCTCAGTGTCTCTGTGTTGATTGCTTTACCCTCACGCCGCAGCCGTCTTGTATCTCTTCGAGAGCTTGACCTTGAACAACCAGAAGATCGTCAACACTGCGACGATGAGCACCGGCACCAGTGGCAGCCGCGTCCTACGCACTTCTGCGGTGAAGAGTGTCGCGCGCAATCCGACTCGCCGCGCCACCGGATCGCCGGCCATGCCGAGGAAGAAGGAGCCGGTGGCGACGAAGAGGGCGAGGCCCATGCGCCACACATGCCGCACGATGCGTTGCGCACCGGCGACTCCTCCCCGAATGAGCAGGCGGATGTCGCCGGAAGCGGATAAGAAGGTGATCAAACCAAAGACCACGTAGGGCGCCGGGCCTCCGCGCTTTGCCATGTGCGAGGCCTGCCAGGCGAGGATCGCCGCGCCGACGCAGGCCGACAATGCCAGCAGCAACAGGCCAACCTCCATGCGGCCGGTTTCGTTCGCCTTGCGCCTGACGGTAAGCCATGCCGATGCGACCAGGTAGAACGTGAATGTTCCGGCTACGACATTCACCGGTTGGGACTTGATGACCGCGGCATAGGCGCCGGCCGCGGCCATGATCAGCATCGCGATGACGAAGACGTCGCCGGACTTGCGATGCACGTGGCCGCCCTTCCGTACGAACAATGCGATGAAGCCGGCCACAATAGCGGTGAGACCGCCGGCAATGTGAAGGATGAGGATGGGGGAGTAGGTCATTGGAGGGATCCTTTTCGCGGGGCCCGTTAAATCGGTGCTCGTATGCCTTTGATGAGTAGCCAGAGGCCGAGGCCGACTTCGTAGAAGAACATTGGCGCCATGTAGGTCAGCCCCAAGGCTTCGCCCAGACGCGGAAACAGCATGACGGCGAGCGTGACGATTGCCATCACGAGCGACGCGAAGATCCCCCACCCGGCCAGCACCTTCGGGATGTAGCGCGATCGCAGCCACAAATAGCTGAAAAGCGTAGATCCCAGTCCAAGAAATACAAAGCCGATCTGAAAGCCGGCGCCCTCTACGCTGTAGAACAATCGCGCCAGCGCCTGCAACTGTTTCAGGTCGAACACCTTCAGATAGTCGGCGCCGCTCAGGAGCCGCAGTACGACAAAATCGTTCAGCAGATTCACCGAGAGAACAGAGCAGTCGACGATGCGCCATGCAGCCGCGAGCAGTGCCAGATTCCTGTTGACTGGCCTCAGTACGACATAAAGGGCCACGGCCAGCATGGCGTCGCTGGCGAAGGTGATCAGATGGATGACGCTGCCGATGCGGAACAGGCGTTCCGAGGCGACGATATTCATGGCCGTGCGCACGGCGTCGCCGGAGACGATCAGGGGAGCGCGCGCATACATCTCCGCAAAGATCGAGGTGGCCATCGCGATGAGATAAATGAAACCGACCGCTTTAGCCGCGGTGTGTTGTTCGGGTTCAATGGGACGGCTGATCGTCGCGTTGTCGGGTCGGGTAATCGAAGTCATTGCGCTCATGTTTGTTGCACCGGCCTTGGGGTCACGCCCTTAATCAACAGCCAGAAGGCGAGAGTTACCTCGAAGACGAATAGAGGCGCCCAGCCGATCGACATGACGGCGTTCGTGATGAGGCCAATCCCTTGCAGAGGGAGAATGACTACCATCAGGAGCGAGCCGGCCAGGCCGACCCACGCCAGCCACAGCGGGATGCTGCGGGCTCGCAGGAAAAGCCAGGCGAAGATCGTGCTGCCGACGGCGAAGGCGGTTGCGCCGACGGTCGTGCTCCAGCCTCCGACGCGGAACAACAATGACGCGAGCTCGTTTACCGAGGCGGCTTCCTGCCTTGTTGTGTTGGCTGCGGCGCTGGCGAGCGACAGCAGCCCCAATTTCGCAATTGCCGGCACAATCGCGGTCACCCCCTCGGCCACGCGGCAAGTCATCGCCAAGAGCGCAAGGTCAGCATCGGCGTCGCGCGTCAGTGCATACAGCGTCACCGCCAGAACCAGCGCGCAGAAGATCATCAGCATCACGAGCACGGTAACCAAGCGCATTTGCGGCAGGTGCTGGGCGATGTTGGCGAGTCTCGCAGCAGTGTTTGGCCCGCTGCTGATCCGCGACGACAAGACCATCTCCGCAATGCCGATGGCGATGTAGAAGAGGAACGTGAAACCGGCGAGGCGCGCGTTTGTCCGGGATGTCATCTTTCCTCCGCAGGAAGGAACGTCGATCGGAAGATCAGGAAGCCGATGAGGAGGCAATAGACGCCGGCGAAGACAATGCCCATGGCGGCGGTCTGCACGCGCAATTTGAGAAACAGGAGCGCCAGCGCCTCGAGCTTTGCCGTGAATACGGGGAAATAATCAGCGCCTCGCAAGATCACCAACGGGACCAGGTGAAGGATGCAACTCGCAGCCGTAATGGCACATCCCATGAGGTTCATGTAGGCGGCGAACAGCGAGAGACGCCCGCTTACCGGTTTGAACAAATCGTAGAAGAGAGCCGTCACGGCGAGACCGGAGGCGACCGCGATGAGGTCGAACGTGAGCCCCAAGCGGTACAAAGGATCGATGACGAGGGCGTTGCTCGTGGCGGCGGCGGTGCCCGCAGCGATGACAAACCGGCTGTGAACATAGGCGGCGGGCACAAATGCCAGCATGTTCGCGAAGTAGAGGATTCCCGCGACTTTAACGTTGAACCGCGGCGAAGCCGCTCCGGTAATCGGTCCAGTCATTGCTGTTGTGCTCACGGTTTGCTCCATTAGTCGTTCATCAAAATCAGATCGGTTCCCGGTCGTGGCGCAGACGTACGGCTCCTGCGAGGCAGGCGGCGGCGAATAGCAGCCCGACCCAGAGGCCAGGGGCGCCCAGGAATCGTGCGGGACTGAGTTGCGATAACTGATCGAGGATCTCTCCGCTACCGTGC
>DATLVW010000225.1:0-5509 GCA_035577085.1 Thermoanaerobaculia bacterium | reverse complement strand
GCTTCGCCGACTTCGCGGTCCGCGTCCTGCGCGAAGCGCTGGGCGGCGATCTTCTTGTCGGAGAGCTGCTTGGCCATGTCGGTCAGCTTGTCTTCGCTGAGCGTGAGCTTCTTCGTGTTGATGTCGTTGTCGAGCTTTGCGATCTCATCGTTCATGGCCGTAGCCTTGGCGATGCGGTCGTCCTGCATCTTCTTCAGGCGTTCGTAGGCTGCCTTGCCTGGTGCTGAGCTCATGAGCACTTTGTTGACGTCGATCACGGCAAAGCGAGCCGGCGCACTCTGCGCAAACATGGGCGCCGCGAGCGCTGCCACCGCGAGCGAAACGAGAAGCTTCTTCATGGAAAATCTCCTTAATTTATTTGGGGCGTGGACGATCGCTAAATCGCCCCGCGTTTAGTAGGTATTCCCGATGGTGAAGTTGAAGGTCTTGAACTTGTCACCCGGTTTTGAGGCCGGGTTGATGGCGTAGATGAAGCGGATGGGGAACTGAAACACAGGGAGGAAGATGCGAAGCTCGGCGCCTGTCGAGTAACGCAATTTGTGCGGATCGAGGTCGTCCTTATAACCGTAGGCCCAACCGCCGTCACCGAAAAACACCAACCGTAACGGATCGTTGATCTTGATGACGTACTCGCTGTTGAAAAACACCTGCTTGTAGCCGCCGGCGACCTGTGTCACACCGTTCACAGTTTCGTTCGGGCCAAGCGTGCCGTATTCGAAGCCGCGCACCGAATACTCGCCGCCGACGAAGAAGCGCTGACCTTTCGGGACGCAAAGCTTGCTGTTCTGTTCGAAATTGTCGTACGTCAGAAAGCAGCCCTTCCCGTAGTCGAGCGGCCTGAGATAGCCGAGGTCGACGTTGACGCTGAACGACGATCTCTTCGAAATCTTGAAGTACTTCGTCGTCGCGAACGTCGGACGGATGGCGTGGATGGTGCCGCCGAGGGGACCGCCGGAGAACGTCATTCCCATCGCCACACGCGCGCCGCGCGTCGTATCAAACGGGTTGTCGCGCGAGTCATACGAATAGGACGGGCCAATCGACGAGGAGGTGTAGGTTGCGTCGAGGATATCGGAAATCGGCACGTTGCCGTTGAGGTCCGGCGCCACGTTCGTCTCTTCGTGAGTCTTCACATGTTCGAGTCCGTAGACGAGCGAGAGGCTGTCGAAGCGATGCAGCCGGTAACCGTATGCGATCGAGCCGCCCTTGCTTTGCTCCTGATACCCGATCGAGAGCGGGTAATTGGTGTCGCGGTTGAAGAGGGAGATGCCGAGGCTGTTCGGCGTGTCCATGAACCAGGGATCGGAGTAGGAGAGCGAGTAGAAGTTCTGGCGGTTGCCGCGCTGAAAACTGACGCCGAGGTTTTCCCCTTCGCCGAGGAAGTTGCGCGTCGAAAACTGCGTCTGCACGAAGAACCCCGTCCCCTCGGAGTACCCGCCTCCGAACTGGACGTCGTTCTTCCCTTCTTCGGTTCCCTTCACGGTCACATCGACCGTTTTCTTCTCCTGGTTGACCTTGAAGTCCGGATTGTCGTTTACCTTGAAGTAGCCGAGCTGCCCCAGCTTGTAGATCGACTGCTTGAATGTCTCCATGTCCATGATCCCTCCCTCATCGAGGAAGATCTCGCGGCGGAGAACCTTGTCTTTCGTGGTGTTGTTGCCCTGGAACTCCAGCCGTCCGAGGCGGAACTGGTCGCCTTCGTAGACCTGGATGTGTACGTCGACGACGTTGGCGTCCTTCTCGACGTATTCGGGGTTGATGTAGGAGTAGATGTAGCCGCGCGCGCGGTAGATCTCATCGATCGCGTCGATGCGGTCCTGAATGACTTTGCGGCGGATGACATCGCCCTTCTTCAGGGGGAAGTTGCCGGTGAAGGCGTCGGGCTTGAGGAGCGTGGCGCCGGTGACGCTTACCTCGCCGAGGTGATGGATTGTCCCTTCCTTGATCGGGATCGTGATGCTGACACGCTGCTTCTTCAGTTTTCCGGTCGTGACCACCTGCGGCTCGCCGAATGCGACGCTCGTGTATCCGAAGTCCTGGTAGTAGTTCTTGATGTGCTCGAGATCTTCGTCGAGCTTGGAAGGGATGTAGAGGTTCTTCTTCCGGATCCAGGTGATGATGTTGTTTTCCTTCACCTCTTTCATCTGCCGGCGCAGGACGCGGGTGGAGAAGTGATTGTTGCCGGTGAAGAAGACGCGGGCCACGGTGGCCTTGATGCCTTCGCTGACGTTGAAGACGATCTTCTTCTCGCCGTCGGGCATGTCTTCCATGGTCGTGTCGACCGTGACGCCCTCGAACCCCCCCTCGGAGTAAGCCTTCTTGATCGACTCGGCGGCACGGCGCACCAGCGTCTGCTCGACAGTGTTGCCGACGTGCAGGTCGATCTTGTCCTTGTCGAGCTGTTCGTTGATTTTGGCGGTGTTCAGCTCTTTGTTGCCGCGGTATTCGACGGCTCCGATGCGCGGCCTTTCTTTGACGACCGCGCGAACGATGACGCCGCCGTTCGGCGCCGCGTCTGTTTCGAGACGGATGTCGTCGAAAAGGCCGGTCTGCCAGAGGTTGAGGAAGTTGCGCTGGATCGCCACGGGATCGTAGGGGTCACCCTGATTCACGCCCAGGTAGACGCGAATCGTGTCGGTGGCCACCGTGGTGTTGCCGGACGCTTCGAAGCGCTCGATCCGCTGACCGGTCGGTGCTCCCGGTTGGGGCGTGACGGGAGCAGGAGCGGGCGATAGGACCGGCTCGGAGGAGATGTGTCCGGAGTCGGGACGATCGATGATCGTGCCGGGCTTCGGTTTGGCGGGAGTCTGCGGTTCGGGCACGGCTTGCGCGAGAGCGCTCCCCGCAAGGATGCCCGCCGCTAGGGAGATGGCGACGATTCGATTCATAGTTATTATTGAGGATCGGCGCCGGCTCCGACTGGCCGGACGCGTACCTGCTCTTTCATCCTGTCAACATGTAGACGTGCGAACCAGGACGCAGGTTACGCGGGAGCCCACAACAGACCAGAGCGGCGGCGCATTCTAGCAAAGAGATGAGCCTCGGAACCGCTTTTCAGGCGTAGGTGGCCCGCCCTCCGCCGAATGACCAGTTTTCCTTCGTGACCTCGATCAGCGAGACCAGCACGTCATCGGGCCGTACGCCCAGCGCTTCGAGACGTTTAGCGATGCCGGCGTAGAGGTTTTTCTTGACCTCCACGGTCCTTCCGGCATTCAGCGTGATCTCGATGACGACGATCTCGTCGGAGCGGTTCACGCCTCCGTACGTGGGGTGAGCAACGATTTCGTTAACATCGAGCCGATTGAGGATGTGAAAGCGATCATCGGGCGGAACGTTCGCCTCCGCGACCAGCGCTTCATGGACCGCGCCGCTGATGGCGTGCAAGTCAGCTTCGGCGATGTTCCTGCGTACGTAGATCTTGACGAGTGGCATGATCGGGACAGTCTAACTGCTACTCGATGCGTGTCGGGAGTGCAACGCTGAACTGTGAACCTTCTCTGCCGCTGGCCACGGTGATCGTTCCGCCGTGGAGTGCAGCGATCCGCTGGGCGATGGGGAGGCCAAGGCCGGTGCCTCCGGACTGGCGGGTTCGCGACTTGTCGGCTCGGTAAAATCGCTCAAAGATGTGTGGCAGGTCGGAGGCAGCGATTCCGACGCCATTGTCGCGGACGACGATCGTGGCAGCTTCACCTGTGCAACAGTGGGTGTGACGAGTACCTCGCCGTCTGCGGGCGTGTAATGGACCGCGTTTTCGATGAGCGCCGAGAAAAGGCGTTGCAGCGCCGAACCGTTCCCCGGGGCTGCCACGGCCACTTCCGGGATCTCCGCGTGAAGATGGACTTGCTTTGCCGCTGCCATGGGAGCAACGCGAGCGACGGCATCGTGAAGAGGACCCCAGAGATCGATAGCGGTCATTTCCAGACTGTCTACTTCGGTGTCGGAGCGGGCCAGTGTGAGCGCGACAACACCTTCCTCCGATTCGCCAGTCCGACGCTCGATTCTTCGGTCTACGACTTCAGCCGCGCCGGACTGCTCCTTGGGGCCACTGCCGTCCAGGAGTGCGTCATGTCACCGAGGTCGATGACCAGCGCGTCGGAGGGAACGGCACCGCCGATGGACTCGATTTTGTTCCCGCGAACGACGATCACCGCAGAGGACTGGACGATGCAGATCCTCGGCGCCATCAACCTCATTCTTCGCTGGTACGAGTGAGCTACGACGCCAGGCGATACGACCCTCCCGTCGCGTCCGTCGATGAGCCGCGCCGCGCGGATGGCTACGAGAGTTTGCGGAGCATCGGCCGCGAACAGCGACGACGCGAACAAAAGAAAGAGCGCGGCAAGAAGTTGTCTCGTGACTAGAATTCTATCGATATGCGCTTTTCCGTGTCCGAGTACGTCCGCTGGGAAGACATCGACGCTGCCGGCATCATCAACTACCAGGCCTACCTGCGCTTCTTCGGCTTGGCCGAGGTCGAGCTGTTCCGTTCGTGCGGCCTCTCGTATCGAACGCTCTTCGACGAGCTCGGCCTCTGGCTGCCGCGTGTCCACGTCGAGTGCGACTTCTTCCACCCCGTCACGCTCGATGAGCTCCTGATCGTCGACGCCTACTTCGGAAAGATCGGCAGCAGCTCGATCCACCTCAACTTCGAAGTGCATCGCAGCGAAGCCCCCGACATCATCGTCGCTACCGGCAAGTACGTCCTCGTGGCCGTGAAGCGCGGCGAGTTCAAGCCGGCGGCGGTGCCGGATAAGGTGAGGGAGAAGTTGGCGAAGTACGTGGAACCTGTCGTGTCATTGCCGCATTGATCCAACCCTTCCACCACAGAGACACCGAGGTCACAGAGGACAGCCTCAACTCAGTGATCTCTGTGTCTCTGTGGTTCAACGTCGAATGCGCTTACTTGAACCCGATGAAATTCGGCTCCGGTTGAATCTCGACGCCAAATTCCTCGCGTACACCTCCTTGAATCATTGCCACGAGCTCCAGCACTTCGCGCGCGGTGCCGCCGCCGCGGTTGATCACGGCGAGTGTGTGTTTCGACGACAGGCCTACGTTTCCGTGCGCGAAACCCTTGTGAAAACCGGCGTGTTCAATCAGCCAGGCGGCGGAGAGCTTGATTTGATCGCCGGACGGAAAGTGCGGCACATTCTTCGTGCCGGCGCGAAGAACGATCTCATCGAGCGTCGACTGCGTCACGATCGGATTCATGAAAAACGAGCCATCGCTGCGCGTGTCGGGATCGGTGGCATCGAGCACCATTCCTTTGCGCTTGCGTATGGCGATGACCGCGCTGCGGACTCCTCGCAGGTCGCTGACGTCGATCTCGTGCTCGTCGAGATATGTCTGCAATTCGGGATAGCGAATCGCCGCTGCCCCACCGGGAGTCAGCCGGAACGTCATACCGGCGACGATGTAGCGATCCTTCGCCGAGCTCTTGAAAATGCTCTGCCGGTAGCCGAAGCCGCACTCCCAGTTCGTGAACGTCACGACGCGGCCGGTATCACAC
>DATLVW010000224.1:0-7301 GCA_035577085.1 Thermoanaerobaculia bacterium | reverse complement strand
CAGCGATCCGCTCTGCACGCCGGTGGTGAATGTCGTGACCGGAACGGGAACGCGCTGGCCGATGTGCAGCGTGGCCTTCTCTCCCTCGGAGATACGGAGCTCGGGGTTCGCAAGCGTCTCGGTGTTGCCGACGCTCTTGATGAAGTTGTAGGAGATCGACGGGATCGTGAAGAGGAAATTGGCACTCTTCAGGGCGCGGAGTGAATCGAGGTTGGAGGGAAGCGTGTTGCCGTCCTTGTCCTTCGGGAGGTCCACTCCGAACGTTCCGGGAGCGGCGGCGGAACCGAGGCCTTGCACGACCGCGCCGATGTCGCGCTGCTTGTCGAGGTCGATCTGCAGGAGCTCGACGTCGACGACGACTTCGGCCCGCGCTTTGTCGTTCGCTTCGATGATCTTCTCGGCGATGCGCACCTTGTCGGCGGTGTCGCGAATGGTGATGGCGTTGAGCGCTTTGAGCGGGAAGACGTTGCGCGCCTCGATCATCGTACGGACGACGTTCGTGACCTGCTCGGCATCTCCGTTCGAGAGATAGAACGTTCGGATGACGAGATCCTCGTAGTCGCGGCGGGCCTGGGGATTGTCGGGAACGACGATGATCGTGTGTTCATCGAGCGCTTTGTAGAAATGATTGGCGGCCTGCATGACCCGCTCGAGGGCCTGCTGCGCGGTGACGTCTTTCAGTTCGATGGCAATGCGGTCGTCCTTCACGGCCTGATCGAAGAGGATGTTGATTCCGAAGGCGTTTCCAAGTGCCTTGTAGATCTCTTTGATCGGCCGCTCCTGGGGAAAGGAGAGGGAGATCGGCTGATCGGAGGTGGGGCTGAGCTGAGGCGGTGCCGACTTCGTGATGTTGGCCTTGGCGCGGCGCTTGAGCTCGTCGATCGAGGCAGGCCGTCCGGCGTTGGCTATGTCCTGAAGGGTCGCCACGGTCTTGCTGTATTCGCTGGCGGCAAACTGATTGGTGGGATCGAGCCGGATGACGATCTCCAGTTCCGTTGCGGCGAGCTGCATGAGCCGGACAACATCGGCTCCGCGCGCACTCGCGGCGGCGGCGCGCAGGTCTTTCCCCTTCTCGAAATGCACGCGCGACGCTTCGAGCTTCGCGCGCGACAGATTGATCCGGTAGAGCGCATTCGATGGATCGACGTCGAGTGCCTTCTGGTACTCGGTGACGGCCGCGTCCCAATCCTTCGACGTTTCGGCGTGTTTGGCCTTCTGAAACGCGTTGTAGCTCGTGCAGGAGAACATCGTGAGCGACAACACCAATGCTGTGATTCCGAGTCTGGTCTGGTTCATGTTTTTACGGGAGTGGGAGGTCGGGGGCCGGGAGTCGGAGACGTCTTGTTTCAGAGATCAGTGCTTCAGAGATCTGGAGATCAGAGATTAGAGATCAGGGAACTTTCGGTCTGATCTCTTGTCGCTGATCTCTCGTCGCTGAACGGTCTCTTTGTCTCGTTTTCTCCGGCTCCTGAGCCCGACTCCCTCCTTATCTGAATACTTAGACGATTCGCGATTCAAAAGGTCACTGGCCGAGCGGCACGCGTGTTTTGACGTCTGTCGGAAACCCGACGTAGCCGATCTCCACGGACTCGATCCCGATGCTCAGCAGGATGAACTTTCCGTCGAAGGTCTCGCCTACCCGAACGTTGACGATCTGGCCGTTGCCATTGAACGTCGCGATCGGACTGCTGGCGGGGCCGAACGTGCCGATGTACTTCAATGTGAATTGGGGCGGAACCGGCTTGGGCGGCGGATCCGGATGAAGCAGTTTGTAAGCTTTCCACTCTTCGTCGCAGGCGTCGCCTTTGCCGTTGTGATCGCTGTCTGCCTGGTCGGGGTTGTAGACCGTCGGACAGTTGTCGCGGAAATCAGGGATGCCGTCGTGATCCTGATCGGGCGGCGGCGGTGCGACTTTCACCGGTGGCGGAGGCGGCGGAGGCGGCGGTTCTTTGAACGTGAAGAGATTGCGCGTGCTTTTGTAGCTGCCACTCTGAGGATCGAGCAGTTCGATATGCAGCGTCGGCACTCCGGGCGTGCTCGCGGCCGTGGACGTGCGAATTGCATTTCCGGACGCCGGTTTCCTGGGTTGGGTCGCGGCGGTAAGAGGCGGTGTGGTATCGCCGCCGCCCGAATTCGAGGCGTAGCCATAGATCGCGAAGATCGCGATGAGAATCGCACCGATCACTGCCCAGGTTTTCCAGTTCATCCAGTCCATCACATCTGCCTGTTCGCGGTTGGCGCGATGCCGCGCGTATCGCGGAACAGGGTCTTGAGTCGAATGTTGAGGGTGAGAGTCTTATCGGCTGCCACGCCGCTGCTGACCAGGTTGATTCCATCGATGATCACGAACTGATCGGAGAGCTCCAGCAGGTTGATCAGGCGCCGTATCTGCTCGTACGTTCCCACGACCGTGTAGGTGATGCCGACCGTGGTCGTCCCGATGGATCCTTTGACGCTGGTCGTCTTCGTTTCCGAGCTCGAGAAGGCATAGCTGGGCGGTTCGAGGTGGCTGGCCGCGGAGAGTTTCTTGACCTCGTCGATCAGCGTCGTCAGCCGCTGCATGGGCGTCGCCCACCGTTCGTTGTAGAGAACCTGCAGGTCGGTCTGCACCTTCTTGTACGCCGCGAGCTGCTGCTCGGCCGTGACGCGCGCGAGCCGAGCCTGCTGCAAACGGCCCTGGGCCTGTTCCTTTGTGGCGTCGAGGTCCTGGAGGCGGCTCACGTACTGCACGCGGTACGTGAAGAAAAAGAGCGTGTTCGCGAGCAGAAGCACGCCGAGGACGATCAGGAGAATCCGTTTTTCACGCCAGATCATTCGATGCTCCTGGTGATCGTGGGCCGGTAATCGACGCTGAGCGAGATGCGGCGCTCGCCGGACGGTTCCACCACCTCGCTCGAGGGGAACGCGTTGGCGAAGTGTGAGTCACCGTTGAAGTGATTGATCGTTGAGGAAAGGCCGGTGCCGGATTTGGCAACGCACATCATGGTGAGGTGAACGAGCCCGTCCTTGTCGAACGTCGGGGTTACCGACTGAAGGCGAACATCGTCGGGGAGGACACGCTCGAGGCGGTCGAGCAGCTCGCTCCACGAGAATGCGCGCTCGGCGAGCTGCGTGTTGGCAAACTCCGTTTGCGTCGACAGAAGCTTGAGATCGACGCCGCGAAGCCGCTGCGCGAGCGCGTCCGCTTTTTGCCGCTCGTCGGCAGTCTGCTGTTCGAGCTGACTGATGTCGGCGCGCGTCGTCTTCGTCTCCGTCCGATAGCGAAGCAGTGTATCGACGTTGTTGAGAGCGAGAAATGCAGTCAGCAGTGCCATGACCACCACGGCCGCGTAGACGGGCCGGTAGTCGCGGAACGGCCGCGAGGCGAGATTGAGATGAATCGGTTTCACCCGGTGAATACTCCTGTGGCCGCGGTCAGCTCGGCTTCGTACTGGCTGCTGTCCCCGGGCACCTGTTCCGCCACGTCGCGCAGCGTGATCTTCCTGACGGGCGCGGAGAACTCGGCGCCGATTGCATCCACCACGCTTCCGCTCACGTCGTTGCCGGCGACGTAGCAGTTTTCGATCGCGCTCGTCTGCAGAGAATCCCGGAGATACGTTGCGGAGAGTTTGATCTCCTGTTCGAGCGAGCGCTCCCCGTCCAGGTTGCGCGAACGGATGAACAGCGGCTGCGAGCCGCGGAAGACGGCGGTGGTGAAGTCATTCGCCCGGATGTAGAAGAAAATCCGGTCGCGCGTCGTCAATGCTTCCCGGCTGGTGATGGCATTCCAGATGTTCAGGCCGCAGGGCTCGAGGAGGATGACCTCGACGCCGGCAGCTGCGAAGAGGCGCTCGATCGAGGCGAGCGTTGCTTCCACCGCGCTGAAGGCGAGCACGCGCGGAGGCGTGCGGGTCAATACCTCGTACGAGAGGCGCAACAGCGACGGATCGATCGGCATCGTCCGGCGCAGGCTCCAGCGAATGACCTCTTCGACCTCGCTGGCGCGCTCGGGCACGGACTGGAGCTCGATGATGTTCATCCGAATCCAGGAGTCGGGGACGAGGATCGAGACCTTGTCCCACCGTCCCGTTTCCAGCTTGAGGCGGCGCAATACATCGGCGAACACTGCTTCGTTTTGCAGAGCGGGCGTGACGACGCCGGGCGCGAAGACGTCATCGCGAAGCGCGTAGCTCTTCGCCTGAAGAATCTTCGCGTCTTTCCGGCCCCGTCCTACACGGACGTGGATGAGGGAATCCCGGTCGAGAACGACGACGTCTGGTGGGTAGGAGCGCGCCATATCACTCCACGAACGTGACCTTGTTGATCTCACGCAACGTGGTCTGTCCTGTCATTACTTTTTTGAGGGCCGATTCGCGTAGGAACATCATTCCCTCTTCTTTCGCTGCTTTTTTGATCTCCGAAGCGGGACGGCGGTCGAGAATCATGGTTCGAATACGATCGGAGAGGTCGAGAAGTTCCGAGATCGCCGCCCGACCGTGGAATCCGGTGCCGTTGCAATCGATGCAGCCGACGCCTTCCTGGAACATTTTCCCCTGGTACCTCTTGGGGTCGAGACCTGACTCGATGATGAACGAGTCGGGATAGGACACCTCGTGCCGGCAGGAGTCGCAGATCTTGCGAACGAGCCGCTGCGCGAGTACGCAGTTGAGCGCGGAAACGAAGTTGTAAAGGTCGACCTTCATGTTGAGGAAGCGGCCCAGAACGTCGACGACGTTGTTCGCGTGAACGGTGGTGAAGACGAGGTGGCCGGTCAATGCGGACTGAACGGCGATGGCGGCCGTCTCTTCGTCGCGGATCTCGCCGACCATGACCTTGTCGGGGTCGTGACGGAGGATGGCCCGGAGACCGCGCGCGAACGTCAGTCCCTTCTTCTCGTTGACCGGGATCTGCGTGATGCCGCGAAGCTGATACTCGACCGGGTCTTCGATGGTGATGATCTTGTCTTCCGAGGTCTGAATCTCGGAGAGAGCGGCGTAGAGCGTGGTCGTCTTGCCCGAGCCGGTGGGGCCGGTGACGAGCACCATGCCGTACGGCTCTTTGATGAACTTGCGGAACTTGAGCAGCATCTCTTCATCGAACCCGAGAACGTCCAGACGAAGGCTCTTGAAGTCGGAGTTCATCGACTCTTTGTCGAGGATACGGATGACCGAATCTTCGCCGTGCGTGGTGGGGACGATGGAGACGCGGAAGTCGATGGTGCGGCCGGTGATGCGGAGCTTGAAGCGTCCGTCCTGCGGGACGCGCTTCTCGGCGATGTCGAGCTCGGACATGACCTTGATGCGCGAGATGATGGTGGTGTGGTGGCGTTTGTCGATCGGCTCGAGCGCTTCGTAAAGGACGCCGTCGATGCGGTACTTGACGACGACCTCGTTGTCGCGGGTCTCGATGTGAATGTCCGAGGCCCGGCGCTGGATGGCGTTGAAGACGATGGAGTCGACCAGCTTGATGATGGGCGACGATTCCTGCGCCGTGATCGAGTCGATCGTCAGCGTTTCTTCGCCTTCCTCGTCTTCGCCGACGAGCGTCATGCGGAAGCCTTCCGTAGCTTCATCGAGGACGCGCTGGGTCGATTCGGACTTCTGCAGCTTGTCGCGGATGGCCGCCGGTGACGCCACGCGGACTTTGAGCGGTGCGCCGAGGAGCAGCTCCAGCTCGTCGAGCTTGAGGACGTCCGTCGGATCGCCGACGACGACGGCGATGTGGCCGTTCTCGCGCTTCTCGGGCAGGAACTGGTAGCGGATCATCAGTTCGAGCGGGATGTTGCGGAAGAGCTCGTGATCGACCACAAAGTGCTCGAGGTTCACGAAGTCGAAGCCGTACTGGGCGGCCATGCGCTGGGCGCGCGCGGTCTCGCCGGCGGGGTCGGCAGTCTTGTAGAGCAGTGTGCGAGGATCGGTGGCCATGTTTTATTGGGCTACGTTGCTGAGCTGGAAGAGTGGGAGATAGAAGGCGTATAGCAGAATGGCGATGACGCCGCCCATGAAAACGAGGATGAGCGGCTCGATTGCCGCAACGATTCGCGTGAGATGGGATTCGATTTCCTCGTCGTAGAACTCGCTGACATTTCCGAGCATTTCCGTGAGGGCGCCGGTCGACTCCCCCACCTTGATCATTTCGATGGCCAGATCGCTGATGGCCTTGGTGTTCTCGAGCGAGCGCCACAGCGGCTCGCCCTCGCGCACGTTCTGGACCATTCCGAAGATCTTCGAGGCTACGAGCTGGTTGGTCACCGATTGCGAGGCGATCTCGATGGCGGGCACCATCGGCGTTCCGCCGGCCAGAAGTGTACCCAGCGACTGCGTGAACTGCATGATGGCGAATCTGTGAAGGATTCCGCCGGCCAGGGGAATCTTCAACTTGAGCCTGTCCCACGTCACCCTTCCCCCTCCTCGTATCCAACGCCGGGTGAAAAAGAATCCAGCGGCGCAGATAACGAGGAAGATGGGGAGGTTGGTGTTCAACCCGTTCGCGATGTTGATCATGAACTGCGTGAACCAGGGGAGGTCCGCCCCGAAGCCGGCATAGAACTCGGCGAACTTGGGGATGACTTTCGTCAGCATGACCAGCACCATGCCGATGGAGAGGAGCACGAGCACGGAGGGATAGATCAGGGCGCCGACGACCCGCTTTCGCAGGTTGACGATGATCTTCTGATAGCGAAGAAAGCGCCGCAGCACGCCTTCGAGATCGCCCGATCGCTCGCCGGCGCGCAGCGAAGTCGAATAGATGGGCGGGAAGGCATCGCCGTAGGAGGCGAAGGCGTCGGAGAGGGCGATTCCCGACTTCAGCTTCTCCCGGACGTCGGTGAGCACTTCCTTGAAGCGGAGATTCTTCTGCCGCTCCAGCATGATGTCGAACGACTGCAGGATGGGCAGGCCGGCCTTGACCAGCGCAAGAAGCTCCTGGTTGAAGAGAAGGAATCGTTCGGTGGAGATGATCTTTCCGCCGCGAGGAAGCAGATCGCGGAGCGACATGCGGCCCCGCCGGGCATCGAAGACGTGCATTCCCTGCTGGCGCAGGTCTTCTTCGGCCGCGCGGATGCTCATGGCCTGCACGGTGCGCTCGGTGATGACTCCGTCGGGTGTTCCGACTCTGACGATGAACTCGGGCATTTGTTCGTTTCCGCTGACTATTCGACGGATCACATCACGAAAGGTTCCTGACGTGTCCTGACTATTCGACGGATCACATCACGAAAGGTTCCTGACATGTCCTGACTCTTCGACGGATCACGTCACGAAAGGTTCCCGACGTGTCCTGACTCTTCGACGGATCAGGTCACGAAAGGTTCCCGACATGTC
>DATLVW010000223.1:0-4976 GCA_035577085.1 Thermoanaerobaculia bacterium | reverse complement strand
CAGCGCTCTATGTGCAGGATCATCCCACGGCATCGCCGGCAACCGTGGCGTCTGCGCTGATTGCGAGTGCGTCGCTGAACAAGGTTGCTGACCCCGGAGTTGGAACGCCGAACCGGCTGCTCTTCACGGCACAAATCGAAGCGCCGCTCCGGCATCGCGCAGCGAGACTTCCCTGAGCTCGTAGCGGAGTTGGGAGTCACGGGCAGTGACCTTTCAGGAGGGAGCTCTTGGTGCGAAAGGGGGGAATCGAACCCCCATGGTCTAATGACCACAGGCTTCTGAGACCTGCGCGTCTACCAATTCCGCCACTTTCGCATTCTGAGCGGGACCGAGATTCTCGGTTGCAGGCGTCGGAATGTCAATCGGCGGTTTTGTATTCCGGCGGGCGACCGAAGCAACGGCAACCACAGAGACACAGAGAACACAGAGGGGATCTCTGTGACCTCTGTGCCTCTGTGGTGACCGGTTTTCAAATTGCCCCACTACCGACCGCGATCCCGTCTTCCCACTACTGGTCAAACCGGTTATTCTGATGATGCCGGATATCTGCCGAGAACCTTCCATGCAACCGATCGAAGCCGCTCCTCCGCTGGCGGAGCGCGCAAAACCTACCGTCGTTCCCCCGCCGGATGACGTCGCCGCCGAGATCTGGAACCTCCCGAACTCGCTGACGCTCCTGCGCATTTTTCTCGTTCCCTTCCTGGTCGTCGTCCTCCTGACCAAGTACTCGAACTACCTCGGCCTGGCCATCTTCGGCGTCGCCGCCATCACCGACTATTTCGACGGCTACTTCGCGCGCAAGTACAACAAGATGACGCGCCTCGGCGCGCTCCTCGATCCGATCGCAGACAAGCTCCTGATGTCTGCGGCGTTCATTTCGCTGATCGAGCTCGGCCTGGCCCGCGCCTGGATGATCGTCATCATCATCGGCCGCGAGTTTGCGGTGTCAGGCCTTCGTTCGATCGCCGCACAGCACGGTGTGACGATCGCCGCGTCGCCGCTCGGCAAGACGAAGATGGTCGCGCAGGTCGTCGCCATCGCGCTGCTGATCATCGGCTACGAGCTGGGCGAGTTCCGCTTCATCGGCGAGCTGGCGCTTTGGGTAGTCATGCTCTTCGCGCTCGTCTCCGGCGTCGACTATTTCATCAAATTCTCGCGCGGCGTGTTGAGGGGATAACGGTTTCACGCGGAGGTGTAAGGAGTGCAGGCGTCTCGCCAGGCGTCTCGCCTGCGGCGGTGAGGCGTCCTCGCCTCACCGTGCGGGGAGGGTCCTCGCGATTCTCGGCAACGTTCGAGCGCGGCCGCAACGCTTTCGGTACGAAGCAGGTCAATACGCGAATGTCGGAGATACGCACTGCGGCGTCGACGACAAGGTCACGGAATTACCACCGGGCGAGGGCGCCCGCTGGTCCGCAGGCGAGACGCCTGGCGAGACGCCTGGCGAGACGCCTGCACTCCTTGACTACTCCTCGAGAGCTTCCAGATTGCCGAGGATCGACTCGATGCGGTCGCGGATCTCGGAGCGCTCACGCTTGAATCGCTCGTTGTCTTCTTCGAGCGTCGAGGCGCGTTCGGCACTGTCGCCCTGCTCCTGGATGCGGGCGTTGGCTTCGTCGAGCTCGCGGCGGAGTGTGTCGCGTTCTTTCCGCAGCGCTTGAATCGTGGTAATCGCTTTTTCTACGCGGTCGTTCAGGCGGCCGAGGATCTCAGCCTCCTCGGTTCCGGCAATGCTCAGTTGGTCGTCGCTCTTCTTTTTCACGTTGGTCTCTCTCAAAGTAGTTTAACCGGCAGGGTTGCGGCGAGGCGCGTCGCGAGCTGCTGCTGGAAGCCGGCGATCTCTTCCTGCGTCAGCGAGCGGTCGAACGCCTGGTACCACATGCCCAGCGTGGTCTTGATCACGTCGTCGCCTTCGGGGACGAAGCGGTCGCGAAGACCGACTTCGTGAAGGTGGGGAACGTTGAATGAATGGATCGTATCGATGATGCGCTGATACTCGAGGTCGCGTCCGTGCGTAAGCGCGAGGATCATGGGCACGCCGGGGAAACGCGCTACCGGCGCCATCTTCCATTCGGTATTCGACGACGCGATGAGCGCTTCGATGTCGATCTCCGCGGCCGCCACATCGCCCTTGATTCCGAATTTCTGCAGAAGCTCGGCGGAGAGGAATCCGAGACTAGCGATTTGCCGGTCGCCATGCCAGGCGATGGCGCGCTTCCCGCCGCGCAGCCACGGCTGATCGGACGCCGCGAACGTCACGTCGACATGAAGCTTCTTCGCGATCTGCTCGACGATCCCTTTGATGTCGAAGAAATCGACCGTCCGCTTCGCATCGCCCCAGAACGTTCCGATCGAGCCGTACATCACGACGGCGACGCGGTGGTGCTCTTTGACTGGGGTGTGGGGAGTGGGGGGTGGAGTGTGGGAGAACGTGTTTGATGCGTTGGTCGTCGTTTTGTTTCTTGCAACGGAGGCCGCGTCGCTTGTGGGCGTGGAGGTGTTTGTCTTTTCTTCCACTCCCCACACCCCACTCCCCACACCCCTACGATGGTACGTGCGTCCCACCTCGAACAGCGCGCCGTCGCGCGTTCCATACGAGCGATTGAAGACGACTGTCTCGAGGAGGCCGGGGATGAGCGAGAGGCGCATTGCTTCAATGTTTTCCGAAAGCGCGTTCGTGATTGCGATCGGCGTTTCGTCGGTGATGAGCGCATTCCATTCGGGGCGGATGAACGAGTAGTTGACCGCTTCCGAAAGGCCGCAGCCAACCAACACATCGCGAATCGCGTCCTCTGCCACATCGGTCGCCTCGCGGCGAACATCGCCGGTCGTCACGCGCGGCAGTGAAGCGGGAACGTTGTTCAGGCCGAAGAAGCGGAGCACTTCTTCGATGAGGTCTGCCTCTTCGAAGATGTCGCCGCGATAGGTGGGGACGTTGACGAGGAGTCCGTCATGCGACTGCTCGGCAGAAAATCCGAGTCGTCGGAAGAGGTCGAGCGCGTAGCCTGCGCCGACGGAGTTGGCCGATGCTTCGTGAAGGCGTTCGGTGCGAAGGCGGATCGTCTTCGGCTGCACCTCGCGCGCAACAGCATCGATCGGCGCCTCGGCGATTCCACCACCGCTCTCGACGATCAAACGCGCTGCTTCTTCGATCACGGCGAGTGTGTCGTTCGGATCGACACGGCGCTCGAAGCGGTACGACGCATCGGTCTTGAGCCCGAGGCGGCGCGCGGTGCGGCGAATCGCGGAGGGCTCGAACCAGGCGCATTCGAGCAGCACGTTGCGCGTCGATTGCGTGATCTCGGATTCGAAGCCGCCGATGATGCCGCCGAGGCCGACAGCACGCTGTGCATCGGCGATGACGACGGTGTCGGGATCGATCTTGCGCATCTCGCCGTCAAGACTCTTCATCGCTTCGCCGGCCTTGCCGCGGCGCACGATGATGGTGTTGCCGATCAATCGATCGAGATCAAAAGCGTGAAGCGGATGGCCGAGGGCGACCATCACGTAGTTGGTGGCGTCGACGATGTTGTTGATGGGGCGGAGGCCGACTTCTTCGAGGCGGCGTTGGATTTCGGGCGATGACGGCTTGACGGTGATGTTGCGGATGACTTTGGCGGTGTAGCGGGCGCACATGTCTGGCGCTTCGATCCGGACGGTGACAGCTTCGGCTCCCTGCCCGGCTTGACGTAGGTCGGACTCTCGACGTAGGTCGGACTCTCTAGTCCGACTGCCACGTTCCGAGTCGGACTGGAGTGTCCGACCTACGTTAGTCCGACTGCCACGTTCCGAGTCGGACTGGAGAGTCCGACCTACGTTCGCTTCTCTTCCGATCGCGGCGGCGAGCTCTCTGGCCATGCCGAGGTGGGACATGGCGTCGACGCGGTTGGTGGTGATCTCGAGATCGAAGACGGTGTCGTCGCCGTGTTTCTCGACGGCTTCGATGGCGTGGCCGATTTCGGTCAGGCGCGTGCCTATTTCGTCATCGCTGAGATCGGAGAGATCGACGTAATCGTTGAGCCATTGGCGGGAGAACTTCATCGGGGGCGGGATTGTAACCGACGGGAACGGCCGATTGCGCTGATTGGAATCGTCGGCGAAGCGTTATTTCTTGCCGTTGATCGCATCTTCGTCCCCGGCTTCCGAGGCGACGCGCATGGTCTCGACGACACGTTTCTTCTCCGGTTCGAGGAGCGATTGGATCTCGAGCGCGGCGGAGCTGAGCGAACCGGATGTTCCATGTTTCCCGCGGCTGCGCGCGATCATCGCGATCGCGCCGGCACCGAGCAGCACGATGAGAACGAGGACGCCAATCAGCGCGAGGCTGCCGAGAAGAAGGCTCATTTGCCGAATCGAACGCGTTTGAGAACGCCCTCGGCTGCGTCATGCGGGTTGTTGTGCTTCCGCAGGACGTCGTCGAGGAGCTGCTCGTAATCGGCGCGTGGAATCGTGTCGCCGATCAGCCTGTCCATGAACTTTTCCTTGAGCATGGTCTCGATGCGGATACGAACCCGCTCGCGATTGCGGCGATCGAGCTCGCCAGAAGCTTTCAGATGTTCGAAGTGCGTGACGATCGCGGCGTCGAGATCCTCGATTCCCTGGTTCGTCGAAGCTACCGTTTTCACGATCGGCGGAATCCAGTCGCCATGCTCGTCGACCAGCGACATCATCATCGTGATCTCGGTGACGGTGCGGTCCGCGCCGGGACGGTCGGCTTTGTTGACCACGAAGACATCGCCGATCTCCATGATGCCGGCTTTGATGGCCTGGGTGTCGTCGCCCATGCCGGGCACCAGGACGACGACGTTGGTTTGCACGGTGCGGATGATCTCGACTTCGTCCTGCCCGACGCCGACCGTTTCGACGAGGACGATGTCGAAGCCGGCAGCATCGAGGAGGTCGACGACATCGTTCGTCGCGCGAGCCACGCCGCCGAGAAAGCCGCGCGTGGCCATCGATCGGATGAAAACGCCGCGATC
>DATLVW010000222.1:0-5179 GCA_035577085.1 Thermoanaerobaculia bacterium | reverse complement strand
CGCTGGCCGAACCGTCTCGTACACGAGGGCGCCGCCGAGGAAGAAGGCGAGGATCGCCGCGGCAGCGACGCGGAGCGTGCGGGCCGCGGTGGCTGCATTCACCTGTTGCGCGTTGACGCGGCGCATGATCTGCAGCCGTTGCCGTGTCCAGAACGTAGCTGGTTTCTCGGTGTTGCAGGAGGCGGCCTGACGCAGCTTCTGTTCGAGGCGCTCATAGCGCGCCGCGCACTCATGGCAATTCGACAGATGCATCATCACCGGCATCGATTCGCCGGGCTGCGTGTAGTAGGTCTCCAGAAGTTCTGCTTCGCTAAAGTGTTTCATCGGGATTCACCTCTCTCATCGTCACCCACTCGGCGAGCTCCCTGCGCACTTTGTGGATGGCACGGAACAAATGCGCCCGGACCGTTCCGGACTGTAACCCGAGGAGCTCTTCAATCTCCTCGAGTGAATGGTGCTCATAATGCCTCAAACGGAAGATGATTTTCTGCTGGGATGACAACAACCGCTCGGCGCGGGTGATGGCCGCCCGGAGCTGGTGGGCCATCAACTGGCGCTCGGCATCGGGCCGTTCGTCGACCGGCTCGATGACGTATTGCCGCTCGTCGCTCTCGTCGTCATGCGAAAAAAGGCTGACGAACTTGCGGCGCCGCAGCCAGTCGCGCGACCGGTTGATGGCGATGCGCGTCAGCCACGTCTCCAGCTCCGCCCGTCCCTGAAACCGCGCCAGGTGCGTGTAGGCCTGGACGAAGGTGTCCTGCGTGATCGTGTCGGCCTCGACGTCGTCGCGGACGATGGCGTAGGCCACGCGGTAGATCTTGCGTTGGAACCGGTCGACGAGGATTCCGTAGGCGTTGCCATCGCCGCCGAGCGTACGGGCGATGAGCTCGCTGTCTGTCGCTGCGGATTCGCTGATCGGATTCACTGGAAATGCCGCTACGGTTCCCACGAGCCTTTGGACGGCCGTTTGGCTCGTCTGTTTACGCGATTATGATGGCCGGCCCTTGCAAAAGCATCCCGGTCCGCTCCTTCTGCACGGCGCCATGGCTGGCGTCTCCGTGCTGTTCTCCCTCAACTACATCATTTCGAAGATCGGGCTGCACGCGTTCAACCCGCTCACGTTCGCCTGGCTGCGGATCGCCGCCTCAGCCCTGATCATGAATGTCCTGCTCCGCGAGCGCAACGCCGCACCTCTGGCGCCGGGAGACGGATGGCGCGTCGCAGGCTTCGCGATCCTCGGCGTCGTGATCAACCAGACGCTCTTTCTCGCCGGTCTCTCCTTCACCTCGGCACACGTTGCCTCAATCCTCATCACGACCGTCCCGGTGTTCGCGCTCGGTGCGGCCATCGCCCTCGGGCGCGAGCGCGCCACGGCGGCGAGGGTGGGCGGTATTGCACTGGCCGCGGCTGGGGCGCTGCTCGTCGTAGGCGGTGAGGGGTTCGCGGGGACGACGAAGTCGCTCGTGGGCGACTTGCTCATCATCGGCAACTCGCTGGCCTACGCGCTCTATCTCGTCGCCTCCAAGCCGACGATGGCGCGCCTATCAGCAAGGCGCGTCATCGCCCGAATGTTCGCCGTCAGCACGGTGGTCATGCTGCCGATCGCGGCGTGGCCAATGATGCACGAGTCGTGGTCAGCGATCCCGCCGCGCGCATGGCTGGCGCTCGCCCTCGTCATCGCCGGACCGACCGTCGCCGCCTACCTGATGAACGCCTGGGCGCTGAAGTACGCCGACAGCTCGGTGGTGGCCGCGTATACCTACCTGCAGCCAGTCTTCACCGTGACTCTCGCGGCGATCTTTCTGCACGAACAGATCCGACCGATCGTCCTCGCCGCCGCAGCGATGATCTTCGCCGGCGTATACATTTCCGGCCGCCCCGCACCGCCCGCCGCGCGCGAAATGGCAGTGCCGGGGAACCCGGATTGATCTGCAACGGGCGCAGCTGAACCACAGAGGCACTGAGGTCACAGAGAAGACACTCTGTGCTCTCTGTGCCTCTGTGGTGATCTGGTGTCCAACCAAATCGCCGCGCCGTTACCCCTCGATCCACGTCTCGTGATACCGCACGGGCGGCGGGACCAGTGACGTGTGCAGGCCGCGCACTTCCGGCTTCTGCAGGACGAAGAAACGTTCGTGGAAGAGCGTGGCCAGCGGCGCTTCGCGGACGACCATCTGATTGAGCTGGCGGTAGATCTCGGCGCGGCGCTCGGGATCGTTCGATCGTCGCGCTTCGATGATCTGGGCGTCGACGGTGGCGTTGCTGTAGTAGATGCCGCGTGCGGAATGTGCGTCGCTGTGAAAGAAAACGTAGAAGAAGTTGTCCGAGTCGGGAAAGTCGGCGTACCAGTTGGCGCAGTACACCGTCCCGTGGCCGGGTTTCAGCAGCTGTTTGCGCGCGTCGACCGCCGAGTGCGACGTCACGTTCACGTCGATGCCGATGGCGGCGAGGTCTTCGATGATCAGCGGCAGTTGGCCGGAGTTGTTGAACTCGTCGGTGTCCCACGTCCGGTACTCGACGCGCAGTCCGCCGGCGTATCCGGCCTGCCGCATCAGCGAGCGGGCGCGCTCAGGATCGTATTCGATGCCCTGGATGGTCTCGTCGTACCCGAGGAGACCGGGGGGGAGCAGGGACTTGGCGACGACGCCGAGCCCGGCGAAGACGCGCTCGTTGATGCGGTCGCGGTTGATGGCGTGATTGACCGCCTGGCGAACCTCGACGCGGTTGAACGGCGGCGCCGAGCAGTCGTAGCCGAAATACGACGTGTGCAGCTGGATCGTCGTCAGCATGTAGGGCGCGATGCTGGGATCGGCGCGCAGGTCGTTGACGATGCTCAATGGCACGCCGTGCGCCACGTCGATCTCACCGCGCAGGAAGGCCTGGGCGACGTCGCGGAAACTGCGCAGGTCGAGCCGGAACTCGAGCTCGTCGAGATGCGGGATTCCCGGGATGTAGTAGTCGCGGTTGCGCTGCATGCGCACCCGATCGCCCTCGATCGCTTCCACCAGACGGAACGGACCGGCGCCCACCGGCTGCAGGCGAAACTGTTCCGGATCGCGCGCCGCCTCGCTCGCGATGATGGCCGCTTCGTGCATCGTCAGGAGGGAAAGGAAGAACGCCAGCGGCTCGTCGAGGATGATGTCGACCGTGTATTGATCGCGAACCTGAATGCCGCTCAGCGTTCGCGTGCGCCCTTCGATGACGTCCGCCGCGCCGCGCACTTCCCGCATGAGCCAGCTCGACGCCGAGTTGAGCTCCGGGAGCAGCAGGCGTACGAGCGAATCGTGGACATCTTTTGCTTCCACCGTGCGACCGTTGTGGAAACGGACGCCGCGGCGCAGGTGAAAGCGGTAGACGTGACCTTGTTCCATCACTTCCCAGCGCTCGGCCAGACCCGGCACCAGCTCCGCCCCTTCGCCGTACATGACAAGGTGTGCGTGAATCGCTTTCGACATGTAGCCCAATGCGGCGGCGCTGATGTTGATCGGATCGAGCGTCAATCGTTGCCACAACACGGTCGACGTCACCAGCTTGCCGCCATCGGTCGGCGTCGGCAGCTTGAAACGCCCCAGCTCCGAGTTCAGCAACGTCGATTCGTGCGAGAGCGAATTGGCCATCTGATTCAGATCGCCGATCGAAACGTTCGACTCGCGCGTAGCCTGCTGGATCACGCCCATCGCTTTGACGATCGCGGAGCTCTCCGTCGCCAGCACCGATGTCGATTCCAGCACCGTCTGCACGAGGCCCATGATGTTTTCCATGGCCCGGCTGATGGCGCGGCTTCCGGTTTCCTGCTCGGACATGGCGCGCTTGAGGTGCTTCGTGTAGTCGCGCACCATCGACGTCTGCTCGCCCACCT
Source organism: Thermoanaerobaculia bacterium (assembly GCA_035577085.1). Lineage (GTDB taxonomy): Bacteria > Acidobacteriota > Thermoanaerobaculia > Gp7-AA8 > Gp7-AA8 > JADGNZ01. The sequence goes on along the minus strand of DATLVW010000222.1, from coordinate 1,320 downwards.
TGCGCGCGGTCTGCGACTGCTGCTGCGTCGCGCTGGCCGTCTGCTGCACCATCTTGGTCACTTCTTCGATGGCCGCCGTCGCCGCCGCACTGCCGCGCGACTGCTCTTCCGTGGCGCGCGCGATCTCGCCGATCGAGTTGGTCGAGCGGGCCGTGATCTCCAGGATCTTGTCGAGCGTCTGTTCGGCGCGCGCGGTCAGTCCGACACCGTCCGACACGCGGTCGCTGCTGATCGTCATCTGTTCGGCGGCGCGCTCCACGGCGCGCTGCACGTTCTGAATCAATGTGCGGATCTCGTCCGTCGATACCGATGTGCGCTCGGAGAGATCGCGAATCTCGTCGGCGACGACCGCGAATCCTTTGCCGCGCTCGCCGGCCTGCGCGGCGATGATTGCCGCGTTCAGCGCCAGCAGGTTCGTCTGTCCCGCGATCTCGTCGATCACGCGCACGATCTCGCCGATCTCCTGCGAGCGGTTGCCAAGCTCGCCGAGGACGACCTTCGCTTCCTCGACGGCGACCTGGATCTTGCGCATCCCTTCGACGGTCCCGCTGACCGCCACGCGTCCTTCGTTCGCCGCTTCCTTCACGAAGCGCGCGAGCTCGGCCGACTGCTTCGCCGACTTGCCGATCTCCTCGGTCGTCGCATTCATCTCCACCATCGAGCTGGCGGTTTGAATCGCAAACGAGGAGAAGCTTTCGGTGTTCGTCGCCACCTGATTGATCGACGCGCTCATCTCCTCGAATGCCGACGAGGTTTGCTCGACGAACTCGGCGAGCGTGTCGGCGATGCGGCTCACTTCTTCGATCGATGCCGACATTTCCAGAATCGACGTCGACGTCTCCTCGGCATTCGCAGAGAGATCTTCCATCGACGTCCGCACGTTGTTGATCGACTGATCGATCTGGCCGACAGAGACCGAGGTCGTTTCCGTCGAGACAAGCTGCTCGGCCGCGCCGCGGGCAAGGACGCGCGAACGTCCGCTGATCTGACCGCTGGCCAGAGCCACGTCGGTCGCCAGTTGTGCAAAGCGGCGGATCGTCCGCTCGAGATTGGAGACCAGCGCGCGCATCGCTGCCGACATCCGCGCCGATTGCGTGGCCAGCTGAATCTCGCGCGCGGCGAGCGAGAGGTCGCCGGCGGTAATGCGGTTCAACAACGCGATCGATGAGTTTTGGCGCTGGAAAACGGTACGCAGCCACCACTGGAATGTGGCGATAGTCAACGCGGAGGCGAACATCGCCGCGATGAGAGCGCGCCACCAGATTGCGAACGTCACCCCCGGCACGAGGAGGAGGAAAACGCCGAACAGGACGAAACAGG
>DATLVW010000221.1:0-4453 GCA_035577085.1 Thermoanaerobaculia bacterium | reverse complement strand
ACGTTCGCAGTCGGTTCTCCGATCGCCGACGGCGCCGTGCTTCGCGCGCGAACCGATGGCGTGAGCGCCTGGCTGGCCAAGCATGGCGACGCGGTGAAGCCGTTCGTCGCGAAGCTTAAGAAGGCTGCCGACGACCAGATCGAAAAGCTCGATCAGAAGCATATCGACGATGAGCTGGCGGACCTGAAGTCGAAGGTTCCGGAGTGGAAAGCAGAAGGTGCGGACACGTTCGGTCGTCACCTCGACGGCGTTCGCAAGCAGGTCGGGAAGATCGAGGACGACCTGCGCCGTTCGAATCACGCTGAGGAAGCGAAGAAGATCAAGGAGAAATTCGACAAATGGCTCGACGAAGTCCAGCGCTGAACGACCGGAAGACCTTCACATACGAGGAGGCGGCCGCCCTGCTTCCCGAAGCGCGCCGCATCACCTCGGATGCCGTAGCAGCGGTCGAGTCGCTTCCGGAAACCGAATCGGCAGCCACCGAATCCGAACAGATCATTACCGACTGGGCCGGCGCCATCATCGAGCTCGGCATCGAAGTGAAGGGCCTTTGGCTCATCGACTTCGATTGCGGCAGCGGCTACTACTGCTGGCAGCACCCCGAACCATCACTCCAATACTTCCACGGCTACGAGGAAGGGTTCGGTGGGAGGGTGAAACTGCAGTAGGTGGTGATGGGTCATTGGTTTTTTAGCCCGTTTTCCATACCGCGCAAAACGTGTTGTGTCATCCTGAGCCGCCGAAGCCGCCGCAAGATTCACTGCATTAGCAACCGGCAGGCATCGGCGGCGTAGGACGGTCGAAGGATCTCAAAATGCGAAGATCCCGTTTGAGCGTCTTGACCACGTTCGCTCGCGCTGGACGAACACGATCTGCGAAGTTTGAGATCCTTCGACGTCCTCCGCCGCCGCGCTAGTACTGCGCAAACATCGCGATTCGCGCGGGCGGCTCCGGCAGTCTCAGGATGACACCAATCTCGATTGGACGATCATCACGAGCATGGCGATTGGAGAACGCGATTGCTCTCATCCTGAACCGCCGAAGCCGTTGACCGATACGCGCAAAACGTGTTGTGTCATCCTGAGCCGCCGAAGCCGCCGCAAGATTCACTGCACTAGCAACCGGCAGGCATCGGCGGCGTAGGACGGTCGAAGGATCTCAAAATACGAAGATCTCGTTCGAGCGTCACGATCGCTCGCGCTAGACGAACACGATCTGCGAATTTTGAGATCCTTCGACGTCCTCCGCCGCCGCGCTAGTACTGCGCAAACATCGCGATTCGCGCGGGCGGCTCCGGCGGTCTCAGGATGACACCAATCTCGACTCATTCACCCGCCAAACCGGCCACCAACTCCTCGATCCGCACCTTTAGATCATCCCGCGTCGCGGCAAATCTCGCAGCGCCGCTGCCCTCGCCCCACGTCGGGTCTTCGATCGGCCAGTGCTCGATTCGGGCCGCGCCGGGCCACAGCGGGCAGTCCTGGGCTGCGGAGTCGCAGACGGTGACGACGACGTCGAAGGGTTGATCGAGAAACTCTTCCGCCGATTTCGACTTCGCGTCGCGGATATCGATTCCGATTTCCGCGAGCGCGCCGATTGCCAGCGGATGAACCCATCCCGCGGGCCGCGATCCTGCCGACGCCACCTCGATCACGTCCCCATGAAACGCCCTCGCCAGCCCCTCGGCCATCTGACTCCGCGCCGCGTTTCCCGTGCAGAGAAAAAGAATTCGTTTCTTCGCCGTCATGTCACCGATTGTATGACGCTCGCGCTGGTATTCTCGGCGGCGATGCGCAAGCCGGCCGTCATTCTCGCTCTCGTGTCGCTGATCGCTGTCGCGTGCGTGCACGTGCGTCCGAGGGAGTTGTTCATCGCCGGACCGGCGGGATCGATTCACATCAGCGATGGCGCCCGCGGACCGGGTCTCCAGTCGGCGCTCCCGGTCCTTTTCGTTCACGGCAACGGCGCGAACCTCACGCAGTGGCAGGCGCAGCTCGATCACGTGCGCCAATCGCGCCGCGCCGTCGCGCTCGATCTGCGCGGGATGGGCAAGTCAGCCGTGCCTGCGAATGGCGATTACTCGATCAAGGCGATGGTGTCCGATGTCGCCGCCGTGGCCGATGCGCTCCACCTCCGGCGCTTCGTCATCGTCGGCCACAGCTATGGCGGGGGAGTCGTGGCCGCGTACGCCGCCGCGCATCCCGATCGCGTGGCCGCCGTGGTCTACGCCGACTCGGCCGCCAACGTGACGATGCCGAAGGAAGCGGGCGAGAAGTTCATCGCCGCGCTGCGCAAGAACAAGGACGCCGTCGTGATGGCGTGGTTCGCGCCGATCCTCGTCAATGCCAGCGACGCCGTTCGCGACGCCGTTCTCGCCTTCGTCCACGAGACCCCGGCCGATGCCATGGCCGGCGCACTCGTCGGCCTTGCCGCGCACGACGTCGGCGCCGATGTCCGCGCATTCAAAGGCCCCCGCCTGGCGATCATCAACGCATCGCTGGCGAAGAGTCCATCATCGTTCCACTCGCAGTTCCCCGAGGTCCCGTCGCGCGAAATGGAAGGCGTGAGCCACTGGCTGATGATGGACAAGCCCGACGAGTTCAACCGCATCCTCGACGAGGTTCTGGCCACGGTGCGATAGCCTGCATTTCTGACACTTCCAGCGAAATTGCTCGCGCGTTTTCAATCGGGCGAGAACCGATCACCACAGAGGCACTGAGATCACAGAGATCATGAGTGCAACTCTGTGACCTCTGTGTCTTTGTGGTTCATGGTTGTGAGAAAGGCGCACTAACGCGGCGCCCCGAATGATTTCGCGCGAAATGGATTCGTGCCGGCGCTGCTAGAATCGCGCGCCATGCTTTCCCGTGAATACCTCCGCGACCATACAGACGACTACCGAACCGCCCTCAAGAACCGCGGCGCCACCGTCGACATCGAGCGCTTCCTCGAGCTCGAAGCCGGGCGCCGGCGCTCCATCGCGCAGGTCGAAGCGCTCAAGGCGCAGCGCAACGCCGCGACGCAGGAGATCGCCAACCTCAAGAAGAACAGGCAGGACGCGACGGAACAGATCGCGGCGATGAAACACGCCGGCGACGAGATCAAGCAGCTCGATGAGCGCCTCGCCGGCATCGAAGCGGATCTCCGCAGCGTCGAGCTCTTCTTCCCCAACGTTCCGCACGAATCCGTCCCGATCGGTCCCGACGAAACGCACAACCGCGTCGAGCGCACATGGGGCGAGAAGCCGTCCTTCGCGTTCACGCCCAAAGCGCATTGGGACATCGGCGAAGCCCTCGGCATCCTCGACTTCGACCGCGCCACGAAGATCACCGGCGCGCGTTTCTCGATCCTCTCCGGCGCCGGCGCGAAGCTGAATCGTGCGCTGATGAACTTCATGCTCGACGTCCACGAGCAGCAGGGCTACGTCGAAGTCGTCCCCCCCTTCATGGTCAACGCCGACTCCCTCCTCGGCACCGGCCAGTTGCCGAAGTTCGAGGAGGACCTCTTCAAGCTCACCGACCGTGACTACTACCTGATCCCGACCGCCGAGGTGCCAGTGACGAATCTGCACCGCGACGAGATCCTGGATGCAGCGACGCTGCCGCGCATGTACACGGCCTACTCCCCCTGCTTCCGAAGCGAGGCCGGATCGCACGGCAAAGACACGCGCGGACTGATCCGGCAGCATCAATTCGAGAAAGTCGAGATCGTGAAATTTACGACTCCGGAGACTTCCTGGGTCGAGCACGAGAAGCTGACCGCGGATGCCGAGGCGGTGCTGCAGGCCCTCGGGCTGCACTACCGCGTGATGACCCTCTCGACCGGCGACATGAGCTTCACCGCCGCGAAGACGTACGACATCGAGGTGTGGCTGCCCGGCCAGGAGACGTACCGCGAGATCAGCTCCTGCTCGAACTTCGCGGACTTCCAGGCCCGCCGCGCGAACATCAAATACCGCACCGCCGACAAGAAGACCGCCTTCGTCCACACTCTCAACGGCTCCGGCCTCCCCCTCGGCCGCACGCTGGTGGCAATCCTCGAGAATTACCAGAACGAGGATGGTTCGGTGCGGGTACCTTCTGCGCTGGCGCCGTACATGAAGGGTGTCGACGTCATTCGCTCGTAGACTCCAAAGGTTATCCGCAGATGACGCAGATGAGGACGCCTCAATCTGCGTCGATCTGCGTCATCTGCGGATCCGGAAGCTTGCTTGATATTCGAGCCTTCAGTCTTGATATTGCAGACGCCTGGTTCGATATCGACAGAGCATCGTGATCGAACGGAGCGCGGCTAATGTCGAACGGGACGCGGCTAATGTCAAACGGAGCCCGGCTAATGTCGAACGGCGCGCGGCTAATGTCAAACGACGCGCGGCTAATGTTAAACGGCGCGCGGCTAATGTCAAACGGGGCGCGGCTAGTGTCGAACGGAGCGCCGCTAATGTCAAACGGAG
>DATLVW010000220.1:0-2040 GCA_035577085.1 Thermoanaerobaculia bacterium | reverse complement strand
CATGTCGCTGACATCAGGTCACTGGTGTTGGTGCCCGAGAAGGCGCGGGCTCAGCCGCAAGAATGCGGCCGAGGTGGTGGGAAACAAAGGAACGGCCGACACGAACGGCAATCAGCGGCAACCAGCGGTGCTATGTCGCGTAGTCCCTCAGGTAAGCGCGAATGGCTGACTTGTGGATGCGGATGGCCCGACCCATCCGGAACCCGACGAGCTTCTTCGACTTGATCAACTTGTAGACGGTGTCCTCATGGGCGCGCAGGAGTACGGCGGCCTCGCGAACGCTGACCGACTCGACGTGGATATTGGACTCAGTTCCCATCGTTGACCTCCTGAATGAATCCGATCAGCGGCTCCTCGAGCCGGAACCATTCCGCGCGATGCCTCAGCGCAGAGAATCGTGCATGGAGACTCTTTTCCAGCGCGCGCGCGTGCGGGCCAGGCGGCTGCGCGATGTAGGCGACGATTTCGACGTCGAACGGCGTGATCGTGGCGAGGTCAATCAGGCGTTCACGGATGTCGGCCGCGTGCCCGATCTTGACGAACTGTTCGCAGCGGAGAAAGTACACGCCGCCGACTGGCGGACGGTCTCTGACCTGGTCGAACGCCGAAGCGGCGTTGCGCGCGCCGATGGACCTGGCACCAGTGAGCGTGAGCCCCACACTGGCCAGCTTCTGCTGTACCGTCGCCAGTTGCGCCCGCCCAAACCGTGGCATAAGGAGGAGCGTCGACGCAGACAGATCAGCCAGGTCTCCCCACGTCTGCACGTTGAGCGCGGCCAGCGCGAGATGGGCATGGCGATCCCAACCGAGATGAATACAGCGGCGGCGACGTATCGCGACATCACTCACGGCCGGCGCGACGGCGAGCTCCTGACTGGTCGTATGCTTCTCGGGCATCGTCACTCCTTATCCTTCGAGAACAGGTCCCGCGCGTGCTCCACTGTCATCACCTGCTCTCCAGGTGCTAGCACCTTTTCACCAGGCAACAGCATCGCCGGCACGGTGTCTCTGAACGTGGGACGCCCAAACGGTCGGAACAATGGCCGCGCCGATGCGATCGGCGCCAGCGGCACGGCGACGACGGCGAACAGGAAGGATCGACGGTTCATGTCAAACATTGAACGTCTCCTTGTGAGATTCGACGAACCGGTCAAGGTCGACGCGCTCGAAGTACCACGAGCGACCAACCTTGACGACGGGGATCTCGCCCGCGAACACGCGTTCGCGCAGGCTGGTGTATGGGATGCCGAGATACTGCGCCGCCGCCTTCGCCGAGATCAGGCGCGGCTCCGTCTTCTTGGTCTTCTCGGTCTTCACGATTTATTCTCAAGATCGAATCTGCAAACTAACATCCGGTGCCCGAAATGACGCGCCCTCAATAAACCGGCATTGATGCGCCTCGACACGGTCCGCTCGCTACATCCAGCGATGACGGCCGCCGTTCGGACCGTTACTAGTCGACCAGCGACGAAGGCCTTCAGATCAGCGCGAGCGGCCACGAACTCGGCCAACCGAAGTCCTTTCTTTTTCAGCCATCGGTCCCGGTGATACAAAAGACGCTTAGGCCTGTGCCGACGATACGCACGCTTCTCGCCTGCCGTTGCTCCTGGTTTTTTTGCTCTTTTCGCTCTCCGCTGTTCGTTCTGGCTGTCGCGGTGAGCTACCTCCCACGCTCTCTTCGTTGCTGCATACCTGGCCTTTCGCAAGCGACGATACTCGTTGCGCCATCTCCGATTACGGCGTCTGAATTCTGCATCCGAACGCCGCGACAATTCCGTGGCGCATCGATCTGAACACGTCCTTGAGTTTGGCCGCCGAGCGATGAAAGAGCATTTGCACACTCTACATATCCTCGATATACCTCTGGCCGCGACGACGTGTCGCATGTGGTCGGCTCTCTCACCGCTCATCACGGCTGCAGTTCCTTCATCCGCTGTTTTGTGACCTCGATCGCCATACGGTTCGTGGCTGATTGCACGGATTTGACGTGAGCCGTCACCAGTACCGCGCCCGCCTTCGCCTTCTGGTAGTACTTCGGGTT
>DATLVW010000219.1:0-6198 GCA_035577085.1 Thermoanaerobaculia bacterium | reverse complement strand
CTCATCGATCAACTCGGTCGTCTTCTTGATGGGGATCTGCTCTTTGGTCCGCAAGTCCTGCTGGTTGCAGAAGTAGCAGGCCACGTTGCAGCGGTCCGTGAGGTCGAGCTCGGCGTGGACAGGGCCCTTCGTCGGCGTGTTGGCGACGATGGCATCGATGATCTCGCGCTTGCGCTCGCGCGACACTTCTGCCCACCCGTGAGTTCCTCTCATGATTTCGAATCCGCTAACGGCAGCGCGTTGTGGAGCATTCCGGTTGCGCTGTTAGACGGGGTACGTAGGTCGGACTCTCCAGTCCGACTGGACGTGATGTCGGACTGGAGAGTCCGACCTACGTGAAACGTCGCAAAGAAGTCGGCATGCGAATCGGTATAATCGCGCCGCTTGTACGGCCCCCTCAAGATCTTCACCGGCCGCGCCCACCCCGGGCTCGCGCAGGAAATTTGCGCGATTCTCGGGATTCATCCGGGGCATGTGTCGCTCTACAGCTTCTCCGACGGCGAGAACTACGTGCAGATCGACGAGAACGTCCGCGGTGCCGACGTCTTCGTGATCCAGCCGACGTCGCCGCCGGTGAACGACAACCTGATGGAGCTCTTGATCATGCTCGACGCATTCAAGCGCTCCTCGGCCAGCCGCGTCACCGCCGTGCTGCCGTACTACGGCTACGCGCGTCAGGACCGCAAAGACAAGCCGCGCGTGCCGATCACGTCGAAGCTCGTCGCCGATCTCATCACCGCAGCGGGCGCCGATCGCGTGCTGACGCTCGATCTTCACGCTTCGCAGATTCAGGGCTTTTTCAACATTCCGGTCGATCACCTTTTCGCCGCTCCCGTCATCGTTCGCCATCTTCGCGAGCTCGGTATGGAAGACCTGACAATCGTCTCGCCCGATGCCGGCGGCGTGGAGCGCGCTCGTGCGTATGCCAAACGGCTCGGCGCGACGCTGGCCATCATCGACAAACGGCGTACGGGAGCTAATCAGACCGAGGTGATGAACATCATCGGCGACGTCGAGGATCGCAATGTCGTGGTCGTCGACGACATCATCGATACCGGCGGAACGCTCATCCACTCCGGCGATGCATTGCTCGCGAAAGGGGCACGCTCGATCTCGGCGTCGTGCACGCATGCCGTGCTTTCCGGACCGGCGATCACGCGCATCAACAACTCGCAGCTCAAACAGGTCATCGCCACGAACAGCATGCCGATGGCCGACCGTCAGGCGGAGTGCCCGAAGATCACGACGCTGTCGATCGGCGACCTTCTGGCGCAGGCCATCAAGCGAATTCACGACGAAGATTCGGTCAGCTCGCTATTCGAAATGTGAGTCACGCATTCGCTCCGAACGCGTCAAGCGATAGCGTCTGATAAGCTTCGACGCCGCCCCGCGGCACTCGAACATGGACTACAAACGACTCCTAACCCAGGTCGAGCGCACGCTCGAACAGATCGAAAACACGGAATCGACCCGCATCACGATCGAGCAGATCGGGGAGACCATCGCCAAGAATTTCCGTGAGGAGCTCGGTATCACCGGCGGACGCATTTACGAGCTCACCGACGAGAACTGCTACGAGCTCGTGGGACGGTTCGGCGTATGCACCGACGGTCCGCTCGGGATCACCGTGCCGCGCGACTACAAGCCGATCGAGCTCGTGCTCGAGAACGGCGTCGTGGTCATGGAGCCCAACGACCCCGGCGTCGATCCGGTGCTCGAAGCGCAGCTCGGCGCGCTGCGATTCGCCGCCGTCGCGGCCGGCGACAATCACACCCACATCCTCGGATTCGACGTCGCGCCGCACCTCAGCCGCGAGGACATCCTCTTCTCGCTCAATCTCATTCGCTACACCGTCAACCAGCGTCTGCGCGCTGACCGCTATCAGTCGCTCATCGTCGAGGCGCAGCGCATCCAGCAATCGATCCTGCCGCAGCGGGTGCCGCAGTACAAAGGATTCGACATCTGGGGGAAGACCGTTTCCGCGGACGTCGTCAGCGGCGACTTCTACGATTACATCCCCATCTCCGACAACATCCTCGGCCTCGCCATCGCCGACGGTTCCGGCCACGGCTTGCCGGCGGCACTCGTCGTGCGCGACATCTACATGGGTCTGCGCATGGCCACGGACCGCGATTTCAAAATCATCCGGACGATGGAGAAGCTCAACCACATCATCCATCGCGGTCGGCTGACGACGAAGTTCGTGTCGCTGTTTTATGGCGAGCTCGAAACGGGCGGCATCCTCATCTACTGCAACGCCGGCCACAACTTCCCGTTCATCCTCCGCGCCGACGGCGTCACCTACGAGATGCTCGCGAACGGCGGTCCGGTGCTCGGGCCGACGCCCGACGCCACTTACATGCGCGGTTTCGCCAAGATGAATGCCGGCGATCTGCTCTGCATGTACACCGATGGCGTAGTCGAAGCGCATAACTCTGACGATGAGGAGTTCAGTCTCGAGCGCCTGCAGACGCTCGTGGCCGCGAATCGCGAACGCCACGCCAAGGAGATCGGCAAAGAGATTCTGGCCCGCGTGACGGAGTGGGGTCCGGGGGAGCAGGACGACCGGACGGTGGTGATCGTGAAAGCGATGGATCCCTAATCACTCAAAACCGATCACCACAGAGACACAAAGGACACAGAGAAACCTCTGTGTTCTCTGTGTCTCCGTGGTGATCGGTTTCGTTGCAAAAAAACTAATGAATGACGTTCTCTACTTCAATGGCCGCTTCACCACGACCGCCGAGCGCGTTCTCGGCGTCGAGGATCGCGGCTTTCAGTTCGGCGACGCGCTCTACGAAGTGTTCAAGTTCAGCGGACGGAAGGCGATCTTCCTCGCCGACCACTACCGGCGGCTGGAGCGCGGTCTTGCCGAGGTCGAGATCAAATCGCCGTGGGACGAGGGCCGCTTCTTCGCGGTCATGCGCGACCTGATCGAGCGCACCGCCTTCGATGATGGCATCGTCTATATTCAGATCTCGCGTGGGGAAGCGGAGCGCAAGCACTTCTTTCCCGAGAACCTCGAGCCGACCGTGGTCGCGTACTCACGCGCCTTTCATTTTCCGGATGCTGCGAAGAAGGAGAATGGCATTCGCCTCATCACGACGCCTGATCTTCGCTGGAAGCATTGCGACGTCAAATCCGTCAATCTGCTGGCGAGCGTGCTGGCGAAGAAGAAGGCCCAGCGCGCCGGCGCCGACGAGGTCTTGCTGCTCGACGACGGCGTCGTCCGCGAGGGAGGCAGCTCGAGCTTCTTTGTTGTTCGCGATGATGAAGTGATCACGCATCCTCTCGATGAGCACATCCTCCCCGGCGTCGTCCGCGACCGCGTCATCGGACTGGCGGAACATGCCGGACTTCGGATCGAGCAACGGCCGCTCGCTGTCGACGAGTTGAACGAGATCGACGAAGCATTCATCACCAGCACGACGATGGGAGTCATGCCGGTTGCGTCGATCGACGGACGCGCGATCGGCGCGAGAATCGGTGCCGTGACGCTGCGCTTGCAGCGTCTTCTCGATGCGGAAGAGATTGCAGACGCGGCTGTAACGCATTCCAGCTCAGCAGTTTAATGACATCAGTCGGCATCTCCATTGCAACTTCCCATGCTGGGCAAGCGAGCCCAAACAAAGGAGACACAAATGGACAACCGTGACCAGATGAGCAAGAACAAGCAGTCGGACATGGACCGCAATACCTCGTCGCAGAGCGGGAAAGGCAAGAGCGACTCATCGGCAGATTTCGGCCAGAACAAGGGACGCTCCGACAATCTGAACGACCCGAACAGCCGTGGCAGCAAGAGCGGCAGCTACGACACTTCGAGCAAGAGCGACAAAAACCTCGACAGTTCGTCCGGCAATTCGAAGTCCGGACAGAGCTCCGGCAAGGACATTGGCAACCGCCACTGACACGCCGGTACAAACAGAGACATCCATCAGGGCCGCGCACCTGCGCGGCCTTTTTGTTCTATCCTCGTCGTACATGAACAACGGCGAGATCACCATCAGCGGTGCTACCGCTGCCGACGTGCCTGTCATCGAACAGCTTCTTCTCCGCAATCAGCTTCCCACCGCGGGACTCGAGGATCACTGGAAGACGTTCATCGTCGCGCGTGATGGGGGTGTCGTCGTCGGATGTGCCGGCTCCGAGGCGTACCAGTTCGTCGCGCTGATCCGATCGGTCGCGGTCGCGGAGTCGCATCGCAGCCGGGGAGTGGGAAGAAGGATCGTGCGGCAACTGCTGGACCGGCTCTCCTCCCGCGGCATTCGCGAGTTCTATCTCCTGACCACGACCGCGCAAGATTACTTCGCCAAGCGCGGATTCAAACCGATCGAGCGCGACGAGATCCATCCGCAGCTTCTGGCCTCCGCCGAGTTTCAGGGTGCATGCCCGGATACCGCAGTTTGCATGCGCTTGGTGATGATGGCGTGATTCAAAACCGTTTCACGCGGAGACGCGGAGGTCGCGGAGATACAACTCCGCATCTCCGCGGCTCCGCGTGAACCGGTTTCTTTGATCGTCGCGCCGCATAATGAGTCATGAACATTTTCGATATCCACATCCACATCCAACCGTGGGAGATGCTCAAGCCTGAAGTGCTTTCGATGCTCTCCGATCCTTCGCACGCCAACGCGAAAGACATCCTCTCCTCGGCGGACAACGTCGTTCGCTACCTCGACAGCGAACGCGTCGAGCGCATCTGCTGCATCAACTACGTCTCGCCTGACGTCATGGGCTTCACGCGCGAGACGAACGACTGGATCGCGAACTTCACGCGCGATCATCGCGATCGTCTGCTGCCGGTTGGCTCGGTCAATCCGCTGCACGAGATCAATGTCCGCGATGAGATCCGCCGCGTTCTCGACCTCGGCATCCGCATGATCAAGCTCCATCCACCGCACCAGCTCTTTTCGCCGAACGCGTATAAGGATGGAGACCTTTGGCAACTCGCGGAGATCTATCGCGAGTGCGAGGACCGCGGCGTCCCCGTCATGTTTCACACCGGTACGTCGATCTTTCCGCGGGCGCGCAACGTCTTCGCCGATCCGATGCCGATCGATGACGTCGCCAACGACTTTCCGCGGCTGCCAATCATCCTCGCGCATGCCGGACGGCCGCTGTATGGTGAGACCGCGTTCTTCCTGGCGCGACGCCACCCCAACGTCATGCTCGACATCTCCGGCATCCCGCCGAAAGCGCTTCTCCGGTACGTTCCGCGCGTCGCCGACCTCGCAAGCAAGATCGTGTGGGGGACCGACTGGCCATCGCCGGGCGTCGTCTCGCTTCGCAAGAACGTGGACGACTTTCTCGCCCTCGGACTCGGCGAAGAGGTCGAGCGCAAGATCTTGTGGGACAACGCGTCGCGCCTCTTCGCCTGAGCGCTGCTACCATACGTGGGCATGCCGGAACCGCAGACTACGCCGATGGGACGCCTCGATGCGTTCGACGTCGGGCCAAAGAAACTCACCGTGCAGACCGAATTCTTTTGGCGCCCTGAGTGGCGCATCGAGACGAAGGTGTATCTGGCCGGCTCGGTGAAGAAGGTCTACACCGAAGACCTCACCGGCACACCGGAGAGCGATCTGCAGCGAACCATCGACCTCTTCCACAAGACGAAGATCGATGAGATCGTGGCCGGCTTGCGCAAACTCCAGCAATGAACGGAATCCGAGTCGAAGGCTTGACGAAGACGTATCACCCGTTCGGCGCGAAGCGTCCCGTGCTCAAAGGCGTCGACCTGACGATCGCGCCCGGCGAGGTGGTCGGCCTCATCGGACCGAATGGCGCCGGCAAAACCACGCTCATGTCGTGCATCGTCGGCTTTCTGAATGCGGATGAGGGGACGATCACGATCGACGGACGGTCGAACGATGATCTCGATGTTCGCCGCCGGACGGGATTCGTCCCCGAGCGGATGAACTTCGACCGCCGCGCCAACGGCGGCGCGTTCCTGCGCTACATGGCGCGGCTCGCGGGCGTGCCTCGCGATCGCGTACACGCGCGTGTCGATGAGTTGCTTGCGCGCCTCGGGCTTGCCGACGCCGAGGATAAGCGTCTCTCGCAATACTCGCGCGGCATGCTGCAACGGATCGGCATGGCTCAGGCGCTGATGCTCGATCCTGATTTTCTTTTCCTCGATGAGCCCACCTCAGGACTCGATCCCAACGGCGTCTTTCTCGTACGCGACCTGATCGCCGA
>DATLVW010000218.1:0-10386 GCA_035577085.1 Thermoanaerobaculia bacterium | reverse complement strand
GGACCCCGATTCGGTCGTCCAGAAGCACGGCGTTGACCGTTTCCTGGAGATTCTCGGCAGCGCCACCGACATTTTCGAGTTCGCACTCGCCGAATGGGGCACCGACGTCGCCAAACTCACCGGACGCGAGAAATCGGAGCGGGTTGAGCAATTCGTGCCGCTGCTGTCGGCGGTTTCCGATCCTGTCGTCCGAAACGACGCGGCGCAGCGGATCGCGGACGCCTTCCGGCTGGAGTTCCAGACGATCTGGTCCAAGGTTCGAGGGAAGGCGTCAACCGCTCCGGAGCGCGAACGGCAGCCCTCCGCACGCTCCGCCAGCGCGGAAAAGACGATTTTGACCGCTGCCATCCAAGGGAAACTTGTGGCGTCTGATCTGGCCCGGTTACGAGAGGAATACTTCGAGGAACCGGCTTGCAAAACGATCTTTTCCATCATGAAAGCGGACCTTCTGTCGGGTGCCCCTATTGATTTTCAGCAGGTTGCGACCCATCTTAAGGGCGAGGCCGAGCTCAATCTCCTCTCGGAGATCTCTCTCACCGAGGACATCGACGATCAGATCCTCCAAAGAATCGATGAAAACCTTCGCCCCATGGAGCGGGCGTACCTCGACCGTCGCAATCTGGAAATCCAACAAGCTATTAGCGAAGCGCAGCGCCAGGGGGATGGAGAACAGGCGGCACAGCTGGGCATGGAGAAGGTACGCATCCTCCGTATGTTGAACGAAGCGAAATAATTATCGTCACCTGCCGATTACGTTGGTGTCCTCTGCGGACGATGATTTGACGGGGTGGTCAGCCGGCTTCTGACCGTCGCGTCAAGGTCTCGTTCGGACCAAAAAGGTGTTGTTCTGTATCTGAGGAGCGAAGAACGAAATGACGACACGCCTGCGGACAGCGAATCTCGAACAGGAGACCAATTTTGACGAGGGGGTCGGCGAGTTGAGTGTCGAAGAAAAGTACGCGGAAGTAAAGCAGCTCATCATCGTGGGCAAAGAAAAAGGCTTCCTGCTGTACGACGAGATTTACGAGACTCTTCCTGAGGAAATCACCTCGCTCCCGGAAGAGCTCGACGAGATTTACATCCGTTTCGCGGACCTCGGCATCGACGTCGTCGAGGATTCCGAGAAGCCGCTTCCTACCAATTCGAAGTCCATCGTCACCATCGATGGCACGATCGAAGAGAAGGAAATGGATCAGCGCGAAGAGGTCCAGCAGGACATCATCGCGGCCTCCAGCGGCATCGTCGACAAGACCAACGACCCCGTCCGCATGTATCTGCGCGAGATGGGAACGGTCAAGCTCCTCGACCGTCAGGGCGAAGTCGACATCGCCAAGCGCATCGAAAAGGGTGAGCGGAAGGTCTACAAATCGCTCTCCCAGAACCGCATCATTCTCGAAGAGATCCTGAAGATCTACGAGAGCGCCAAGAAAGATCCGCGCGTCATCAAAGAGATGATCGATCTGGCGATGCCGGAAGACGAGACTATCGCCGTCGCCACCGACGAGAACGGCGAGCCGAAGATGCCGGCAGCGACGATCAACAAGATCGCCGACATCATGGCCATCTTCGAGAAGGTCGCCAAGCACGACAAGAAGATCAAGGATGCGAAGACGAAGCTGATCGATCCGAAGAAGCTTTCGGAGCGCACCCTGAAGCAGACCGAACGTTCGATCGAACGGCTCACCATCGAGCTGGCGACCGAGTTGCGCGGGGTGGATTTCACGCCGCAGACGCGCAACCGCATGATCAACAAGCTCAAGGACATCGATAACGAGCTGGCACAGACGGCATCGATGGTCCGCAAGGACGACGCGGCCCTCAAGCGCGAGAAGGACAAGACGCGCCGCGACTTCTATCGCCGCCGTCTGCAGAAGTACCAGGAGAAGCTTCGCGAGCTCGAGACGTTCTACGGAACGCCTCACGATGAGCTGCGCCGCACGATTCGCGAGATCCGCGCCGGCGAAGAAGAAGCCGATCAGGCCAAGCAGGAGCTGATCGTCGCCAACCTCCGCCTCGTCGTCTCGATCGCCAAGAAGTACACGAACCGCGGGCTGCAGTTCCTCGACCTCATTCAGGAAGGGAACATCGGCCTGATGAAGGCGGTCGAGAAGTTCGAGTACCGCCGCGGCTACAAATTCTCGACGTATGCCACCTGGTGGATTCGCCAGGCCATCACCCGCGCCATCGCGGACCAGGCCCGCACGATCCGCATTCCGGTTCACATGATCGAGACGATCAACAAGCTCACGCGCACATCGCGCGCGCTCGTGCAGGAGCTCGGCCGCGAGCCACAGGCCGAGGAGATTGCCGATCGGATGGATATGCCGGTAGCCAAGGTGCGCAAGATCATGAAGATCGCGCAGGAGCCGATCTCGCTCGAAACGCCGATCGGTGAAGAGGAAGATTCGCATCTCGGCGATTTCATCGAAGATCGCGGCGTCATCTCCCCCATCGATCACGTCATCGTCGCGAACCTCAAGGAACAGACCGGCAAAGTCCTGCGCACGCTCACTCCGCGAGAGGAGCAGGTTCTCAAGATGCGCTTCGGCGTCGGCGACGGCTCCGAGCACACGCTCGAAGAAGTGGGCCGCTCGTTCAACGTCACCCGCGAGCGGATCCGGCAAATCGAATCGAAGGCGCTCCGCAAGTTGCGGCACCCGTCGCGATCGAAGAAGCTGCGTCCGTTCCTCGACTCCACGTTCTGACCTCTATCCAGATAGAATGCAAGGGCGGCCTCATCGGCCGCCCTTTTTGTTGATGTTCATGTTGAAACGATTGATCCTCCTCTGCGCCGTCGCCGGT
The DNA here is from genome assembly GCA_035577085.1 of Thermoanaerobaculia bacterium. GTDB lineage: Bacteria > Acidobacteriota > Thermoanaerobaculia > Gp7-AA8 > Gp7-AA8 > JADGNZ01. Next base: position 7,584 of record DATLVW010000218.1, on the reverse strand, counting down.
AGTGTCTACGCCGCGCCTCCGAAGGCATACCACCTCGAGATCGAAGCGAATCCGGCGTCGCCCTTTCCCTACCTCGGCAAGTTCGGAACGGTCACGCTCCACGTCTACCCGGCCGGCATTCGTGCGGAGACGTTCTGGCTGAGCGGCTTCACGCGCAACGGAGCGAGCACCGTCACCGTCGAGAACCCCCTCGGGCGCATGTACACCGAGATTCCGCTGCCCCAGATCAGCGCCACACTACACAAGCTGTCGACGAGCGGCGTCGAGAGTGCGGCGCCCACCGGCATCACGCTGATGAACGGTAACGTGAAGGGCATCCCCGCCCATCGCCATCGCCTCTCGTACGGACCCGAAGCCTGGATCGACGTCTGGACAACGGACACGATCCCCGAAAACCCGCAGCTCCGCGCGGTCATCATGGAGTTCGTGCGCGGAATCTCCCCCGCCACCGCCGCGACGATCGGCTCCATCCGCGGCATGCCGCTGTACGTCGAGCTGAACTTCCGCCGCTACAAAAAGGTGCCGCTCGTCCGCCTGAAGAGCGTGACCTGGAACGCCGACGGCCAGGACGACGCCCTGAAGACGGGCATGTTCTACATGAGAGCGCCCCTCCTCGACTCGATCTGGAAGTGAAGGGCAGACGTTCCTTCGCGTCTTCGCGCCTTCGCGTGAAACGACGATAACTGATTCTCAGTCAGTAGTTTGCGATCGAAGAGAATAGTTCCCCAATCGAACTAATTAGTTCCCGAGTCGAACTAATTAGTTCCCCGTCCGAACTAATTAGTTCCAAGGATCGAACTATTTGGTTCCCCGGTCGATCTATTTGGTTTCTGGTCCGAACTATCGAGTTCCCCGTTCGAACTATCTAGTTCCCGCGTCGAACTATCGAGTTCCGAGATCGAACTATCGAGTTCCGAGACCGAACTAATTAGTTCCGAGGGCGAGCTATTTAGTTCCGAGGCCGAACTATTTAGTTCCGAGCGCGAACTATTTAGCTCCGAGGGCGAGCTATTTAGTTCCGAGGCGGATCTTCGCATCTCCGAGGGCGATCTAGCCTATCGACGGGAGCCTTGGGAAACCCTCCGTAACTTTCGGTGCGCCTGCCACGTCTCAATGATTGGAGCACAGATGTGAGCCCGCCCGGCAGCGTGTCCGATGCCGTCGCGTACGAGTCGATGCACGTTCAACCCCTAACGGAGATTGAGATCACCATCATGAGCGATCACAACACCCCCTCTCCCTCCACCCCGTCTGCCGACCTTTCCCCTGAAGACCGCGCCGCAAGGATGATCGCCCTCATCGAAGAGCTCGAAAGCCTCATCCCCGGCTTTCGGCCGCACGATGCCGCAGAGATTCGCCGCGTTGCCACCGCGGCCCGCTTTGGCAGGGAGCTGATTCCGGCGATGATCTCCGCGGTGACCTCGTTCCCCCCCTTTGCCGAACGCGGGGTGTTCGACGCCGAGCGCGCGAAGTGCATGCTGCAATCCGACAGCGCACTCCGCCCCGTCGCCCACCGCCTCGCCGCCCTCCTCGAAGGCTTCGAGTTCACGCTGGAAAGCAACGTCGCCGACACGAGCACCGAGGCACTGCAGGGCTACGCCTACGCCAAGCACTTCGCCAGGAGCCCCGCCGGCGCCGGTCTCCGTCCATACCTGGCCATCATGAGGAGCGCCGTCCGCAAGAGCATCAACCTCCGCAAAGACGCCACCCCAAAGCCCGCCCCGCCCACCACCCCACCCGGCGACCAAGGATTCATGGCCCCGAACCTCGCCAGCCGCAGCACCGCCCCCGCCACCCCCGACGACGACCTCCCCGAGGATTTCCGCAAGGCGCTCGACTCCGTTAGCGACGACGAGGAGGAGTAAGGCCGCATTTTCTCTGGAGGCATAGCTGTGCGACCAACTTGACGCGGCCTCTCAACCGCACTTGAATCGCATCATGACTCCACAGACACCTGATCGAAACCCCATCGTCCCCGACGGCTGGCACACGGTTACTCCGCGAATCGTGGCCACAAACGCGGAAGGTCTCGTCGCATTCATCAAACACGTATTCGGCGCGACGGGTGACTATCTCGAAACTCGTCCCTCGGAGCTGCGGATCGGCGACTCGATGGTCATGGTCAGCGACTCCGGTGCACGCGATCCGATGCCCGCGTTCCTCTACGTCTATGTCGACGATACCGACGCGACGTATCGGCTCGCCATCGACGCCGGCGCGCGATCGCTCGAGGAGCCACTCGAAACTCCCTACGGCGACCGGCGCAGCATGGTGGAAGACAAGTGGGGGAACACTTGGCAGATCGCCACACGCAAAGCACCATCTGAGTAGTGCCATGGTGCCAGACCATTGTTTTCAGTCCCCACCCTCTGACTCTACGTCACGTAGCGACACTTTCCATTCCGAGGAGTTCCGGTAGCACTTTCCTCCACAGGTCGCAGATTCCTCGGATGTTCTGCCTCTCCGAGGGATCCTCAGCGACGCTATGGACAACCAATACCAATCCAGTTCCCTCGCGATCGCGAGCGTGGCGATCGCCGATTCTCCAGGCTGGTTGAAGTGCACCAAAGACACGGTGGCGACGTTGCAGTCGGTAGCTACGATCATCGCGCTCCTGGTTGGCGCATGGTGGGTGCTTCGCCGGCGGCGTACGTATCCACGTGCGAACTTCAAGCACCTCGTCTCGCATGTTCCGCTTGACGACGACACCTATCTCGTGCGGGTTACGATAGCAATCGAGAATGTCGGCGACGTGCTTCTGCGATTGGAAGAGTCGGTTGGTGCAATTCAACAGGTGGTGCCCCTTCACGACCAGTTAGGACCTGCACTAAAGGCACGGGTCACATTGGGGGCTTCGGATCAGTCCGAGCTCGCGTGGCCGTTCATTGACACGAGGAGGCGCAACTGGAGCGGGAACGAGGTCGAGTCGGGCGAGTCGGCCTCGTTTGGGTTCGAGCTATTCGCGCCACGGACCGTGCGCTTCGTGCTCGTGCAGACCTACTTCAGAAACATCACGAAGCCCGCAGATCAAGGCTGGAATACGTCGACTCTCTACGAACTTAAATTGTCAGGAACGACTAATCTATGAGCAGGTAGCGTCCGCTCGCGGGAGGTGCAATGATGGCCAATGAATACACTCGCCAAGGTCCGCCAGATCCCAGAATCGCGGCTCTGCTGGCTGAAAAGGTACAGCCGGCATCACCGCCCGACCTCTCAGAGACAGGCAAACGGCCTAAAGAGTCCGCAACCCCGCAACCCCTCACTCCGCCGAAGCGTCCGGCGCGCTAGGAATCTCGATCGGCTCCTGCTTGAGATCTTTCTCGATAATGAGATCGAGGAAGAACTAGTTAGCGCTTACGCCGCCGCTGACCTCTGTTGCATCTGCACCGAATCGAGATCGTGGAGCAGTTCGCCGGCGGTGGCGTAGCGTGCTTTCGGATCTTTCTCCAGGCAGCGCATGACGATCGCGTTCACGGCGCGGCCGATCTCGGGGCGGACTTCGATGGGAGGCCTGGCCGTCTCCGTGATGTGGGCCGTCAACACGCCGGTCAGAGACGATGAGACGAACGGCTTCTGGCCTGCCAGCATCTCGTAGAGCATGACGCCCATCGAGTAAACGTCGCTGCGCGGATCGAGCTGTTTGCCCTGAACCTGCTCCGGACTCATGTAGTGCGGCGTTCCCACGATCAACCCCGCCTGCGTCATCCCTTCGTGCGCCTCGGCCATCCGGGCGATGCCGAAGTCCATGAGCTTCACCTCGCCCTTGTGATCGATGAGCACGTTCTGCGGCTTGATGTCGCGGTGAATGATCCCCTGCTCGTGCGCCGCTTCGAGTCCACGGCAGATCTGCCTGCCGATGCCCATCGCCACGCGCGTAGCCATCTGGTGCGCTTCCGCTTCTTCCAGAAGTTCGGCCAGCGTGTACCCGCGCACGAACTCCATCGAGATGAAGTAGACGCCTTCCGCTTCGCCGTAGTCGTAGGTGCGGAGGACGTTCCGATGCGTGATCTTGCGGGCAAGCCTGATCTCGCGCTTGAACCGCTCCAGGTCCTCGGGAGAACGCGACATCACGTCTCCGGGCAGCGTCTTGATGGCCACCGTCTCGTCGAGCTGGGTATCGACCGCCTTGTAGACGACTCCCATCCCGCCGCGCCCGATGATCTGATCGATGCGGTATCGGTTGGCGAACAGGCTCCCGGGTGTCAATTCCTGCGCGGCGATTCCAGGCATGGTCAGGCCCGGAGGAGTCTCGCCGATGCGCATCGTGGCCATCGAGCTGGACGCCTGCCCGATCGCACGCATCATGTTCGTCGTCAGCGAAACCAGCGGCAGCGATGCCACCGGCAACGGTTGTGGAAGCCATTTGAGTTGCACCTGCTCGGCTGACGACGAGGAGAGGATCTCGCCGCCTGCAGCCTGCGCCGTCTCGTACGAGATGTAGGCGTAGCCCGTCGGCGCGTGCCAGGCGAAGAGCATTGCCAGCAGCGGCGCGTTTCCGACGATGGCGATGCCGGTGTCGCCTTCGAGCTCGACGGAACCGGTCACGAACTCGCCCGTAGCGATGCCGGCGCCGATGGTCATGTGACCCTCGCCCATCGTGGCCAGTTCCTCGTTGATCGCGCGCGCGGCCCGGATGGCGTGCAGGATGCCGCGGTCCCCGCGGAAGACGCTGACGAGCCGGTGACCGATGATCTCGCGGACGAAACCGTCCTGCCGCGCCACTTCCGATTCCTGAAGTTTCATCGCCCGGCTCACCGCGGCGATGACATTTGCAGCATCACCTTCGCCGACGGTAGCCGGCAACTCGCGCAGATCTGTGACCAGCAGGGTCCCTTCGTCGAGCTTGGCGGCTTCGCTTTGCGGCTGTGTGCCCGCCGACTCCCGCTCCTCAGATTTGGCGGCCATCTGCTCGTACAGCTCTTCGATCTCCGCTTTGTCGCGAAGAGCCGTGATCATCTTCGCGAAGGAACGCCCGAGGATGCCCACTTCGTCGCTGCGATCGATCGGCGGATGAACGGTGTAGTCACCACCAGTCACTGCCTGAGCGATGCCGGCCAGCTCCTCGATCGGATGCGTGAGCCGCTTTGCGATGAGCCACGAGAAGATGAACGCGAGAAGAAGAGCGCCGCCGCCGCCGGCCAGGAGAGCGCTCTCGATGTCTTTGAACGGTTTCAGCTCGATGTCGAGCGAGCGAAGAAACACAGCCGCTCCCGCTGGCGGGCTGGCAGGCGCACCCTTTTGATCGGCAACGACAACCGATTGCAGCGGTCCGCCGGTCATGACGTACTTGCTGCGCTCGATTTCGACGGTCGAAGGCTGGACGTCCTTGCCCGTCTTGAGAATCGGATCGACGCTCTTCATCTGGGCCATGTTGAAGATCGGCGCATCCGTCGATCGGACCGGCGGACTCGATACGTCCGCTGGAGCGAAGATGACTCCGGCATTGGTCGACTCGGCGATCCGGTTCGCGAAGACCTCGTCGATCGCATAGGCGTTGATCAGATAGCCGATCCGGACGTTGTTCGTCCCGAGACTCATCGGCGCCATCGCCGCGTGATAGAGATGACCGCCCGTCGTGATGACACCCGTCACGACATTGATCGAGGCGTCGTCGACGAGCTGCTTCACCATCGGCGTCGACGCGTAGAGGTCTTCCATCTTCTCGCCGGAGAGGGCCGGACGATCTGTCCGCGAGAGAACGCGCCCCTGACCGTCGAGAACGATCATCAGATCGCTGTGAAGCGATTCTTTCTGTTGATTCAGTTGGTCGAGGATGTCCGCGAAATCGATCGACGGTGCAGCCGTGGGTGCTGGCGTGGCTGGCGGCGCAGTCTGCGACGCAACGGGAGGCTTGGTTCCCGCTGGAGCGCCGGCGACCGGCGTCGCAGCGGCAACATCGACCGTCCCGCTCATCGCGTGCTCCATGTACGCCACGAACGAGGGATCGCGGCCGAGGAACTCGGCGCTGAGCGAAAGTCGGCCGAGACGCTGGCGTTCCAACTCTTTGAACAGTTTCGCGGCGCTGGCAATCGACTTGTCGACCGTCGTCCGGGCGATCGTGTTCGCGCGCTGAATCGTGATCCCGATCGCGATTCCGACAACGATCACGATGAGGAGCGCCGTCAGACCGAAAAGCTTCCAGACCAGCGGAAACTTCGCCTTCTCGACCGCGGGCGCCTTGCGAACGGGCAACTCGCCGGTCACGGTCCGCGTCGGTATGGCGATCGGCTCCGCAGTCACCTCAGTAGTCCCTCGGCTGCTGATACGGCTTGCCCACCTTGTTCATGTGGACTGTGGCGCGGTAGTTCCGGCTGTCGAGCGTGAGCGTCACGGCCTGGCTCGGCCCCGTGCTAGTGACGTCGACCACCGGCGCTTCGCTCGTGCCTCCCTGCTCGTTCCAGACATCGAGGCGGTACTTGCCCGGCGGAACATCGCCGACGGAGAAGTTTCCGTTCGCATCCGCGAAGCCAAAGTACGGGGTCGACAACACATGGATCACCGCCGACATGTTCGGATGGACGTTGCAATAGACGTTCACGATACCGGGCGCAGCGAACTTCTGCGACTTGCCCGCGCCTTTGCGGTAAAGCCCGAGGTCGAAGGAGTTGTTCGAGGAGAGCGAGAAGAGGTTGTGGGAGATGGGATCGTCGTTGGGAAAACTGACCGTCGAGCCGACAGGAACCGCCAGCACGTGCGGAATCAGCATCTTGTTCCTGGTGACGAGTTGGAACATCCCGGGAGCGCGCGGAGTGACGCGTCCGTTCAAAGGTTCGAGCCAGACGAGTGTTTCGGCGGGGATCGGGTTCTGTCCGCGTTTCGTCACGAACGCCACTTTTCCTGTGACGTTGGCTGCCGCCAGAGGTAGCGCGGCGAGTATGAGACAGGCAGCGAGATGGGCTGGAAGTCGTTTCATCTCAATGGGCTCCGGAAAGCCGTCATCGTAGCACACGCTTCTGGGCGCATCAGCAAGTGCGTGGACTCGGGAGTTGGCCTGAAATTTGGTATTGCTATTGCGGACGAAAAACGTATCATCTTATCCATGCTCGACAGGTTACGGGTGGGATGGGCTGGAAGATTCAGCCGCGCTACGCGTTTGCCTTGGAGTATACGGTCTGGGTGAGGCAAATGGCCTCATCGTTCTTTGAAGCTTAACGACAGGACATCAAGATCCCGCTCCTCCCTTCCACCACAGGGCGAGTAGGAGCGGTCGATCCGGTCCGTGACGCTGGCGAGGTGGGCTGCTGATCCATTAGCAGCGGCGCTAGTTGCGGGTCCGCCGGAAATTCATGGGGGAGGAGGTACTAATTTCGATGGATTGTCCTAGTAAAACTCAGGGGGTTGGCTCGTAAGGGCTGGTCTCCACCCCGGAAGGGCGCCCGTTAAACGGCGCCCTTTTTCTTTTTGGCGGAAGGGGTCAGGTCGAAACCGAAACCGACGGAAATTGACTGGTCGGAGGAGTCAATTCCATCTTCCGTCGGTTTCGGTTTCGACCTGATACGCATATAGCAGGCACAACCCAGTCCCCGCTGCGTGGTCATAGCATCGTGGACAAAGGAGGCTTGCGATGCAAACGTATGCGGCAAT
>DATLVW010000217.1:0-12946 GCA_035577085.1 Thermoanaerobaculia bacterium | reverse complement strand
AGGACGGCAGCATCCTGGAGGCGGAAATCCACGGGTCCGTGATCTACGTCGATAACCGCCGCATCATCATCGGCGCCGCCGTGGACGTGACCGGACAAGCCGCCATCAACCGGCGCGTGAAGGAGCGAGAGGAGTACTTCCGCGCGCTGACAGAAAACGTTTCCGACGTCATTGCGATCCTGGACACCGAGGGCCGCATCACGTACGTCAGCCCCTCGGCGGAACGGGTTCTCCGTTACAGCACGGAGGAGTTGATCGGAAGCAGCCACTTCGCGCTCGTCCATCCGGACGATCGGGATCGCGTCATTGCGTCGTTTCAACGGCTCGTCGCCGCTGGTCGCAATCCAGTCTCCTGCGAGCCATACCGCCTCCGGCGTAAGGATGGAGCGTGGCGTCTGCTCGAATCGGTCGGCACGAACCTGCTGCATCACCCCCAGGTTCAGGGACTGGTTATCAGCACGCGTGACGTGACGGAGCGAAAGGCGCTCGAACAGGAGCTCGAGCAGTTGCACCGGCTTACCAGCCTCGGCCGGCTGTCCGCGCAGGTGGCGCATGAGTTCAACAACGTCCTCATGGGCATTCAACCGGTCGTCGAAGTCATTCGCCGTTACGGAGCGAACAATCCGCGGCTCCTCCGCTTCTCCGATCTTGTCGCCGCCTCGATCAGCCGCGGAAAGCGGATCACGACGGACATCCTGCGTTTCGGACGCCCGGCGCAGCTCACGTTGCATCCGGTGAAGGTTGATGACCTGATCCGCCAGGTGTCCGAAGAGATCCGCCCGATGCTTCCCGATAGCATCGCTCTCAGCGTCGACGCCGGCGAAGTGCCACAAGATGTCACCGTCAGTGCCGACCGCGCGCAGTTGTCACAGGTCCTGATCAATCTTGCGCTGAACGCCCGTGACGCGATGCTCGCGAGCGGAGGCACGCTGACTCTTGGCTTGTCTCCCGACCAACCGCGCGAGCTCCAGCAGCGGTTCATCCATTTCACGGTGACCGATACCGGCGAAGGCATCGCCAGCGAGAACCTTCCACACATCTTCGAACCGCTCTTCTCGACGAAGAAAATCGGGACAGGGCTGGGGCTATCGGTTGTATTCCAGATTGTCGCAGCGCACCGCGGGCATATCACTGTCGAAAGCGAGCCCGGGATCGGCAGCACCTTTCATCTCTACATCCCATCGTGCGAGGAAACGGGACCGCAGGCGGAGCCAGACGCTCCCCACGAAGAAACGGTGCTCCCGGACACCCTCCACGTCCTGCTCGTCGAGGATGACGAGGCGGTCGCTTGCGGTCTGCAATGGTCGCTCGAAGCCGAGGGAATCGATGCTCATGTCGTCGGCAAAGGCGCCGACGTAGTACCGGCCATGTTCAAGCTCCAGCCTGACGTGATCGTGCTCGATCTGAATCTACCAGACGACGACGGCAGAAAGGTCTATGAACGAATCGCGGCGCAGTCTCGAGTGCCGGTGATCTTCTCCAGCGGTCACGCTTTCGAGCGCGAGATCCGGGAGCTTCTCAACAATCCGCGCGTCGCCTTCCTCATGAAGCCGTATTCCTCGGAGGAGTTGCTGCGAACGATCCATCAAGTGCTGCATGCGAAGGAGAGCGTGTGAAGAACGATAACGTGGTGTTGATCGTCAACGACAACCTGGAAACGATTTCGGAGCTTCGCAACCGCTTCATGGACGCCGGATTGACAGTCGAAACGGCCGGCGAAAGCCTCGCCGCAATTGAGAAGCTGCGAACCAACAGCTATCCCGCCATCGTGCTCGACCCGATGATCCGCCACGGACTCAACGGATTTGCAGTGCTGAACTACATCGAACTGGAGCAGCCGGAGACGCTCTCGCATGTCTTCCTGCTAACGGCAATGTCCCGGCAGACCATCATCCGAACGGCGCCGGGGCTGATTCCTCGCTTCTTCCGCAGTCCGCGAGAGGTGCAGCTGGCCGCGGACGCGGTGATCGCATCCATCGAGCGGCAATCGGTTCGCGAACGGCCGAAGCGATCGGTGCTGCTCATCGAGGATGATTCCCAGACCGCCCGAGTTACCTCGGACGCGCTGGAGCAACTCGGGTACACGTGCGAATGGCTGCCGGGCGGCTGCAAGGTGCTGGAAACCGTAACCGCGTCGCGGTTCGACGCGATCATGCTCGATCTGATCATGCCCGACGTCGATGGCTTCGCCGTGCTCGAGAGTCTCCGGTCGCGCAAGCCTGAACTTCTGCGGCGGGTTGTCATCACGACAGGAATGCCGGCGAAGTATCTTGATGCGATCGATCGCTCGCGGATCTGCGGCGTCGTGCAGAAGCCTGTGGACCTCGGCGAGCTCCGGCACTTGCTGCATCGTTGCGCCGATGTTGTGCTGTTCGAAGCGGGAGGAGAATCGCCCGTTGCCGGCTGATCGCCGCGCTCCGGTTGCGGCTGGCGCCACGCCCATGTACGCTGCGCCCGCTCAGGATGGAACCGCTCGAAACACACATCGATCAGGCGTCGGACGACTTTCGGCGCAATGCCGGCGCGTTGCAAACGCTCGTCGATGAGCTGAATCAGCGTCTGGCAGCGGCGCGGCAGGGGGGCGGGCCGAAGTACGTGGCGCGTCACAAGGAACAGGGAAAGGTTCCGCCGCGCGAACGGATCGCCGCGCTGCTCGATCCCGACACGCCCTTCCTCGAGCTCTCGCCGCTCGCCGCCAACGGCATGTACGACGACGGCGCGCCCGCCGCAGGCATCATCACCGGCATCGGCCGCATTCAGCAGCGCGAGTGTCTCATCATCGCCAACGACGCCACGGTCAAAGGGGGCACGTACTTTCCTCTGACCGTGAAGAAGCATCTGCGCGCGCAGGAAGTGGCGCTGCAGAACAATCTTCCGTGCGTCTACCTCGTCGACTCCGGCGGCGCGTTTCTGCCCCTGCAAGCCGAGGTGTTTCCGGATCGCGATCACTTCGGGCGCATTTTCTACAACCAGGCCATCATGTCGGCCCGCGAGATTCCGCAGATCGCCGCCGTGATGGGATCGTGCACCGCAGGCGGCGCGTACGTCCCGGCGATGTCCGACGAAGCCGTCATCGTCAAAAGTACGGGCACGATCTTCCTCGGCGGACCTCCGCTGGTGAAGGCGGCGACCGGCGAGGAAGTCACCGCCGAGGAGTTGGGCGGGGCGGACGTGCACACGAGGATCAGCGGGGTGGCGGATCACTTCGCCGAGGATGACTACGACGCCATTGCGATCGTGAGGAACATCGTCGAGAACCTGCCGCTGGATAAGAAAGAACCTCCGACTCGGATCGAGCCGGAAGATCCGAAGTTCGATCCGAAAGAAATCTACGGTGTGATCCCGAGCGAGACGCGCAAGCCGTATGACGTGCGCGAGGTCATCGCGCGCATCGTCGACGGCTCGAAGTTTCAGGAGTTCAAAGAGCGCTACGCGCCGACGATCGTTACCGGCTTCGCGCGCATCTTCGGTTATCAGGTGGGCATCCTCGCCAACAACGGCGTGCTGTTTTCCGAGAGCGCGCTCAAGGCGACGCATTTCATCGAACTGTGCAATCAGCGACGGATCCCGCTGATCTTTCTGCAGAACATCACCGGCTTCATGGTCGGCAAAGAGTACGAGCGGGGTGGCATCGCTAAAGATGGCGCGAAGATGGTTCACGCGGTCGCTAACTCAACCGTGCCGAAGTTCACCGTCATTATCGGCGGCTCCTTCGGCGCCGGGAACTACGGCATGTGCGGCCGCGCCTACTCGCCGCGCTTTCTCTGGATGTGGCCCAACGCACGGATCAGCGTGATGGGCGGCGAGCAGGCGGCCGGCGTCCTGACGACTGTCAAACGCGATCAACTCGCGCGCGAGGGGAAGGAGTTTTCGGTCGACGACGAACGAGCGCTTGCCGATCCCGTTCTCCGGAAGTACGACACGGAAGGTTCGCCGTATTACTCGACCGCCCGACTCTGGGACGACGGGGTAATCGACCCCGCCGAGACGCGCAACTATCTCGCCCTCGGCCTGTCGATCGCATACAACGCAAAGATCGAGGATCCACGGTTTGGAGTGTTCAGGATGTGAGTTGCATGGCTCGGCGACCCTCATAACCCATCAACGCAGCTAACAGTAACCATGCAAACCACCTGGTTCCTCTTCGACCTCGGCAACACGATCATCAAGCTCGCCTACGAGCGCGTGCTGGGAGCGATCTGCGCGGAGTCATCGATGTCGCGCGACGAGCTGGTCGAGCTGCTGGAGGAGCCGGGCGCGTATCGCGACATGGAGCGCGGTGCGGTCTCCTTCTATGAGTTCTACGAGTTTCTGTGCGATCACGCCGGCTACAGCGGCTCGATCCGCGACTTTCACCTCGCCTGGTCGGACTTCTTCGACGGAACGATGCCGGGGATCGAGGAACTGCTGGAGCGCGTGCGCCGGCGTTACAGCGTGGCCTTCCTCTCGAACTCCAACGAGATCCACGCCGAGCTGATCCCCCGCCAATTCGCCACGGTCTTCGAGAAGAACGACATCTTCGTCTTCTCGCACCGCATCAAGACCGCGAAACCGGATCCCGATTTTTATCGACGCGCGCTGGAAACGGTGGGCGCAACGGCAGAACAGGCGATCTTCATCGACGACCTGCTGGAGAACGTGCTGGCAGCGCGCGCCCTCGGGATGCGAGCGTTTCAGTTCAACGATGCGCGGTCGCTGACGATGGAGTTGGAGGCGGAGGGGCTGCTGTAATCAGGCCGGTTCCGCGCCTGCTCTCAGTGCACGAGACGGAACGTCATCAGGTCGAGCAGGACGCCAACGGCTTGCAGTAGGAATCCCAGGAAGACGAAGCCCAGACCTTGCAGCGTCGTAAGCCTCTGTTCCGGCTCGTCGGAAACAGCAACCAGCCCCTTTGCCGTGTCGCCCTTGGCCAGAGCGTTGAGAAGTGCCACTCCAAGATCAAACACTCCATCGACGTTGCGGGTGAAGTGGTTCGCCATCCGAATCGCCCCGAATACTCCTGAGATCGATCCCGAGAGGATGAGCAGGCGGCCGAGATACGCCAGGAAAAGCGTCATGGTTCAATAGCCCTCACGATTTGATAGCCGCTGATACGTGCGTGGCGCGAATCCGGCGAGACCACGATAAGCAAACGTACGCCGCACGCATCTGTCCAATAGATCTGTTGCCTGACTTGCACGCGCAGAAGCGGCCAGGTTCCGGACTTGATTTGTTGAAACACGGGGACCAAGCAGGCGGCGATCCGCTCGTCGCGGCCAACTAGGGCGAGGACGATCGGGTCGTAGCTAATCGTCTGAAACGCCGGCATTGGCTGGTACGGGCGCGCTCATCTCGTCGGCGGCATCCATCACGTGCTGCAACATCGCAGGATCTTGGGCCAACGAAATCGTAGCCTGCATCGACCGGTAGTCGTCGACGCTCAAAAGCACGGCAGCCGGCTTACCATTCGACGTGAGGACGACACGGCGGTTTTCCGCGAGGAGGTCCCTGAGTTTGACTGGATCGTTGTCGATAGGCGCGTAGACGATAACCATCGCATTCTCCGTCATGTCCGCCAATAATACGCTGGCCAGCGCCTTTCTGCAGCCCTTACATCCCCTCGGCCACTGTTCGCGTCAAGTGATCATCCCCGTACCACTGGCGATGAAACTGCAGCAGCGCGTCGCGGTCGGACACGGATGACGACGGTGCGGTCGTAGGCGCGCCCACGCGATGAAAGAGGCGGGGGAACGTGTAGAGCACGTAGTCGAAGTTGCGCTTCGCGTACTCGTCGCCGAGCTTGTGGAACGACGCGCCGTCGATCGAGAACTTCGTCGTGCCGCGGTAGGAGAGATCGACGCGCTGATAGCGCTTGTCGCGGACCTTCTTCGCGAACTCGAGGAAGGCTGTGTGCACATCGATCGGCGTTTGCCGTATCCCGATGGTGCGCAGATCGTAAACGACCACGCCCGGGACCATGTAGTACTGGTAGTGCGCCGACACTTCCATCCCAGCGAAGGCCGCGTTATCGCGTATGACGGCGTTCACCGGTTGCTGGAGCAGGATGACGTTCGCGGAGTAGCCGACGATCGCGGCGATCAGAGGCGTGCCGATGAAGACGATCTTCCGTTTCGGGAAGTTCGGAATTGGAATCGACACCCGCTCGAGCTTCACCTGTTGCTTGATGCGCTGCCAGAGCGAGAGGCGCGGGCGCGGATTGTTCTTCGACGCCGGCGGTTCGACAGGGATCGCGTAGTAAAGAATGGAGAGAAGGAGTCCGGCTGCGATCGATACCAGGCCGACCGGGCGGAACACCAGGAGGGCGCCCAGCCCGAAGATGTAGGCCACCCAGCTCGCATGATTGATGCGGGAGCGCGTTCGTTGCGCGCGCTCACGGTAGAACTCGTCATTCACGATCTCGGAGCACTGTCTGCAGCGGATGGAATTCATCGGAATGTCGCTTCCGCAGAACTTGCAGGGAGCGAGCTGATCCGCGGCGCGGCGTTTCTTCGTCGCCAGATCCTCGCCGCGGCGATGGGGAACGAGATTCAGGAGGAGCAGGCCGCAATTGGAACAGGAGGCTGCACCAGCTTCGTACGGTCGGTTGCATTCCGGGCAGCGCATGGTTGGCCTCAATAACTGCAAACGGGCCGCCATAATGCCGGGTTGCCGCGTCGTCTCAGAATTCTCCGTGAACGGGAGTCGCGTGTCGGGAGTCGGGTGTCGGAGAGAGCCCCAGCTCGCTTTGCTTATCTCCGACCCCCGACTCCCGGCCCACGACTCCCATTCGGAATAGCCTGCCATCCCTGCCGGTTCGCCTGTGCATCCGTGATTTGCCTTATCGAGACGAAGAACACCGTTTTTGAATCTCCGATGGCAGCACAGAAAGGAGATTCAAGATGAGAACACAAGGCAATGTGAAGTGGTTTAACGACGCCAAAGGTTTCGGGTTCATCACCAGCGAGAATGGAGACGACGTATTCGTCCACTTCTCAGCGATTCAGGGCGCCGGATTCCGGTCGCTTCCGGAAGGTGCAGCGGTTGAGTTCGACGTCGTCAAAGGGCCGAAAGGCCTGCAGGCGGCAAACGTCGTGGCAGTCTAAGTAGCCGATCTTATCGATCGACGAAAGGGCAGGAGCGATCCTGCCCTTTTCGTTGTGTGGAGGTTTATGGGAAGACCACAGGTATCCGTCGTCAAGCGTCAGCGCGAGCAGGCCAAGCGCGAGCGTCAGCAGCAGAAAGCAGAGAAACGGGAGCAGCGGAAGAACGATCCGTCGGATCCGAACGCCGACATCGATATGGCTGACCTCGTCGTGGAAGGGAAAGAAATCCTCTAGGCGGGTGTCGGTTGTCGGGCGTCGGGAGTCGGAGATTGCTGGCTAGCGTGCTCTCCGACACCCGACCCCCGACGTCCTCCGACACTCTGCGCTTCAGCGGTGCCGCACGCGCCCGAACCGCAGCTCGATGTTGAATCCCAGGTGGAGGTCGCTCTTGTTCAGCGGCGAGCCCTGGTAGGTCGACGTCACGTACTGATCGGCATGCGTCGCATTCGAGTTCGTCAGCAGGATCTCGAAGTAGTGACCGCCGATCGCGCGCTTCAGTCCGAGCGCCCAACCGAAATCGCCGCCGTTCATCTTTGAGGGCAGATCGCGATTCTTCGGAATCAGCTCCGCAACGACACTCAGCCCCGGCCGCACCATCAGCGCGGCCCCCACCGGCACATTGAACGCGTGCTTGAAGAGCGCCACGGACTGCGTTCCGTTGACCGCCCGCCCTGCGTTCGTCACGTACGTCGGGATCGCGAAGATCTCCGCATGCGTCCCGATCTGCCGCGAGACGATCGCCTGCGCGAAGAACGACGTGCGATCGACCACGTCGCGCTCGGTGCGCCAATCCATCCCGCCGCGCAGCGCGAGCGAGAACGGAATCGCCGGCGCCTGCTGCACGACGACGTACTTCAACGATGACTCGATATCGTCGCTGGCGTTGCTGCGCATGAATGTCGCCTGAAGATCACGGCTGATGACGTACGAGAAGCCGATGCCGACGTCGGCGTTGCTGTCGAGTCCCCAAAGCGAGTGGACGCGGTCGCTGAAACTCCCCTGATCGATCGACTGATTGAACCGATGCGTGAACTTCACCTCCCACGTCCCCTCGGTGGGGATATGCGAAGTGGGAAGGGAAAGCAGCGCATCGCCGAGAGGAACGGTAGGGATCGGTGTGTAGCGATCCTCGGCCTGAAGGCTGAAGGCAGAGAGCAGAAGGAAGAAGGATGCGATTGCCGGCCAACGAGGCAACCGAGCAACGGAGCAACCAGGAATCTTAATCATTCGGAGCACCTCGGCGGATCCAGTCCCGTACGAGCTTTGTCTGCGCATCGGTGAGATACGGTCCGCCCTGCGGCATGCGGTCGCCCGTGATCCCCGCGCCCGTGATCTTGCGGTAGAGGTACGAATTGGCCGCATCGCTGGGCATGACGCGAACCAGTTGCGGCATCTCGACGCTGGCCACGCCGACGGTCATCGCGTACGCGCGGCCGGGCGAGAGGATCATCCCTTCCTGACGCCCGAGGGTGTCGTGGCAGCCGAGCTGGCCGCAGGTGGGAGTGAAGATCTCGTTCTGCACCCGGGTAAACGTCGCGGTCGGATCGATCGGATCACCGGCGCCGGCGCCCGGTGCGGTCGGTTCTTTCAATCTGCCGCAGGCCATGGCGAGCAGGAAGATAAACGGGATCAATTTGCGGAGCATGCGCGGGGAAGGGTAGTCGGCAGCGATGACTAATCGCAAGTCAGAAGTTTGAAAACAGGAGGAAAGCAGAGACAAGCGATCAGAGATAAGAGATCAGGAAAACCGTTTCACGCGGAGCCGCGGAGATGCGGAGGTGTTCTCTCCGCGACCTCCGCGTCTCCGCGTGAAACGGTTCTGAAAGATCTACCACCCGTAACTGGCGCCCGGCGCCGGAGCTTCGCGGCCGAGGAGCGCTTCGCGGTACTTCGCGAACTCCGTGCCGCCGACGTAGTAATCGGGGAGAACGGAGCTCAGGTACGCTGCGTACTTCTCGCCGCCGACCGGTTTGCCATTCTCCGTGATCATGTCGCCGTCGATGTCGTAGGGCATGAAGGCGATTTCCTCCATGCCGCGCGAGCGGAAGAACTTCATATCGGGCGCGAAGAGGAGATCGGCGGGACGGACGCCGCTGACCGTCTCGCGCGTGTCCTGCACCTCGCGCACGATCGTCCGCGCCTCGGGGGCCGGGGTGTCCTTCACCTTCGCCTGCACCACGGCGATGTTCACCAGCTCGAGCACCTCGCGTACTTCGTTGTAGTACTCGCTCTGTGCGGTGACGTTGTTGCGGTCCTTGAATCCGAAGGCGATTGCGGTATCACCGCCACGCTCGTTGCCGAACATCTCTACGCCGCGCGGGACCCACATGTTCAGTACGCGCTGGATCTCGTCGATCGAGAAGCGGCCGGTGTCGTTGTGCGCGGCCACAGCCAGATCGCGCAGGAATCCGCGCCCGCTGCCGATGTGGAATCCCTCCTCGGAGAGCATTGGTCCCATCGAGCGTGCCATCGGCGCGTACGAGAAGACCTTCTGCATCTCGAGCTGGTACTTGCCGACGAGATCGATGACCGTGGCGAAGACGACGTTGTCGAGAAAGTTCGTGAACGGGATGTTGAAGGCATCGAGGACATGGTTGCCGAGCTCCATCGCCAGCAGCTCATCGATGGTGTCCTGCGCCACGTCGGGATGGCCCGGCTTCTTCCAGCTCTTGTCGTGATCGAAGACCCAGAACATCTGATACCCGTGCCGCAGCTCCTCGGCCATGATGCGGAGCACGGCCATCTTCATCTGATCGCTGGGCGCTTCTTCGAGAGTCAGACGATGCTGCTGGATCGATCCCAGCTCTGTCGATGCCTGCGCGCGGATGATGTCGCGCGCCGTGTAGAACATATTGCCGACCATGTCGCCGGCCTGCTCGAAGCGAGGCTGGCCGGTCATGCGTCCGTAGTTGATGTTCTCGGAAGCCAGCTTCCCGACCTTGGCGAAGAGCTGGAACGGCGTCTGGTTGTAGTACTTCGACCAGTTGTCCTCGAGGAATTGGAGCTCCGGGAAGTGCTTCTTCTGCCACGCCACGAGGGCATCGTGGTGCTTCGGTGTGATCGTGTCGGTCGTGTAGGCTGCCAAGAATCCTCCTGAGAAAAGCCGGGTTGCCGCAGCACGCGTCAACGTCTCCCAGCGAACCAACATTCTCGCCGGATCGGTGCCATAATTCGATGGCGCGCGGATTGTAAGCGGTTACTCATCCGCATGGAAGATCGAGCGGAACCCCGGTTGAACCAACGGACGCCACTTCATGCAGACGCTGACGCTGATCCACTCCGAGAGCTTTCCGATCGGAAAGTACCGCGACGCGTTGTCGGCGGCATCGATCGCTTCCCAGGCCGTTCCCACGCTGGACCAGCTTTCATCCGATCCGGGTGCGCTGCGGGTGATTCTCGTCGATCCCGCCATCAACAACGGACGGCCATCGTCGCTCGACGGACGCACGGCCGTTGTCGGGATCGGTCTCGATGAAGAACCGAAATGGCTCGGCGAAGAGGGGATCTACATCGACCTCCCTCTCAATCCCTCGCAGGCTTCGCTGTTGCGCGGAGTCAAGCGCGCGTATGAGGCGATCCATCAGAAGCGGCGCAATCAGCAGATCGAAAGGCAGCTGGGCGAGCGCACGCGCGAGTTGCGCGAGCTCAGCGAAGTTGGAATCGCTCTCTCCACCGAGCGCGATCACTCCGTGCTGCTGACGACCATCCTCACGAAAGCACGCGAGTTATCCCGCGCTGATGCCGGCTCTCTTTATCTGCTCGACGAGGTCGATGACGAGAAGATGCTTCGCTGGAAGCTGGCCCAGAACGATTCCATCAAGGTCGAAGGCTTCGAGGAAATGGTCCTCCCCATCACGCGCCGCAGTCTGGCCGGGTGGGTAGCGCTCACCGGCGACACGCTGGCCATCGACGATGCCTACTCGCTGCCTCCGGACGCCGAGTATTCGATCAACCGTTCTTTCGACGAGAAGACCGGTTACCTGACCCGATCCATCCTCGTCTTTCCGATGGTCACGCACGTCGGTGAGCTCGTCGGCGTGCTGCAGCTCATCAATCGCCGCAAGCCCGGCGCTCCGAAGAAGCTCACCGCGGCCACCGTGCCGGAGGAAGTCGTCCCGTTCGATGCGGAGACCGTTGAGCTGATGCGGTCGCTGGCGGCGCAGGCCGCGGTCGCCGTCGAGAACAACCTGCTCTACAAATCGATCGAGAGGCTTTTCGAAGGCTTCGTCACCGCGGCGGTCACCGCCATCGAACAGCGCGATCCGACAACCTCAGGACACTCGTTCCGCGTCGCCGACCTCACCGTGGAGCTGGCGCGGATCGTCGACCGCGACGACGAGCAGTATCGCGACACGCATTTCACCTCCGAGCAGGTGCGCGAGATCCGCTACGCCTCGCTCCTCCACGACTTCGGCAAAGTCGGCGTTCGCGAGCAGGTGCTGGTCAAGGAGAAGAAGCTCTATCCGCTGCAGCTCGAGACGCTGCGCAACCGCTTCGAGTTCGCCATGAAGACGGCGGAGAACGAGTCGAACAAGCGCAAGCTCGACTACCTGCTGCATCACGGCGCCGAGGCGTACAAGGAGTTCGGGAAACGCGCGGATGAGGAGCTGCGGCAGCACTTGGAGAAGATGCAGAAGGACTTCGCTTTCGTCACGAAGTCGAACGAACCAACAGTTTTGCCGGAAGGGGAGTTTCAGTACCTGCAGCAGCTCGCCGAACTGGAGTTCGGCGACAAGCGGCGCCTGCTCAGCGACGACGAGGTGCGCATCCTCTCCATCCGCAAGGGCAACCTCGATCCGGCGGAGCGGACCGAGATCGAGAGTCACGTCACCCACACCTACAACTTCTTGCGCAAGATCCCCTGGACGAAGGATCTGTCTGCCGTGGCCGACATCGCCTTCGCCCATCACGAGAAACTCAACGGCCGCGGCTATCCGCGCAAGCTGACCGCGCTGGAGATCCCGATCCAGTCGCGCATGATGACCGTCTCCGACATCTACGACGCCCTCACCGCAAACGACCGCCCCTACAAACGCGCCATCTCCACCGACCGCGCCCTCGACATCCTGAAGATGGAAGTCGGCGACGGCCTCCTGGACGGCTCCCTGGTCCGCCTCTTCATCGACGCCAAAATCTTCGAGCGCGCGGGTGTTTTGCGGACGTAATCCATAACCCTTTGTCACCACAGAGACACAGAGAGCACAGAGAACTCTCTGTGTCCTCAGTGTCTCTGTGGTGCAATGGTTTTCCGATCCGCTAGCCGAAATCCTCCAACTCCAACTCAGGCTCATTCTGCTACGGCGATGATCTCCATGACCGCGGGGGTGATCATAAGAGTGTTCGCTGCGGCAGCTCGGCTCGCGACCTCATCGCGGACTTGCTTCGCTTGATCCGCTGTCATGCGCCCGAGATCGACCAGGCGGGCCAGGCCGACCTCGATGAAGGTCTTCGGCCACTCCCAGATGAAACTGGAGGGGGAGATGACGTCGATGATCGGATGGCGCCTGGTCAGGCGCAGGCCCAATTCGCTCATCCAGCGAGGTAGGTCCAGGCCGATATCGGGCTCGCCGCCGTTGTCTCGCCAACTGGCCATGACTGCCGCCACGAACTCCTCGAATACCTCCGAGCGGGGAGCGAGGCGCCACGTGGAGTAGTCGAAGTATTCGTGAACGACGATCGTGCCGCCCGGCTTCAGCCTGCGGGCGATCCTGGCGAGAAGCTCCTTCGGACGCGTGACAAATGCGAAGACCCAGCGTATCCAGATGCCGTCGGCTTGTACGTCGGGCAGCGCGCCCTCATCGAGGTCGGTGTTGACGACGTCGATGTTCGTCAGGTTCCTGCGTACGGCGTTGGACCGCAGGGCA
>DATLVW010000216.1:0-8676 GCA_035577085.1 Thermoanaerobaculia bacterium | reverse complement strand
CAAACGACCGACGACCTCTCCGCATATTTCATAGCGTTGTGAATAACATTGTAGAAAACGCTTTCGAAGACATTCTTATCGAAGTGGATCGACGAGAAACCCAGTTGCGTCGAAAACCGCAACTGGAGGTCTGACCGCGCCGAAGTGCGTTGAAGGCGTCTGGTGATTCTCTCCAGTTCCTCCGGAGGTTTTATCAAGTTCTCGAGTAATGCGATTTCTCGCCCTGATGACAATGCATATGAGGAAAACGTCCCATAGCCAACAGTGATCGCATCCTCGATTAGGAACTTCGCGATTTCAACAAGGTCTTTGTCTCTCGCCGAAAGACCTTCGCTGCCTACAGCCGTTAGGGCACCTGAAACTCCGATCAACTGGCCCTGTGTCTGGTGTGCAAGCGCCAGCAGAGCCTGCACCTCGTACGACGTCTCCGTGTCTGCCGTCGTGGTATTCGGTCGGGGCAGTTCCAGAAATGTCGCGATAGACGATTGCAGGCGGACCATGAGCTCTTCGGCGATCATGTCCGACGGTAGTGGTTTCGAGACAAAGTATGAATCGCGGTTTACTTTGATCTGCAGTTGCCTGTTGAATTTCTCACGAAACTCAGCCGGTGAGCTGAAAGTCTCGAACAAGCCTCTCGAACGCAACGACTCTTTGAATGAGCGAAGTTGCAGGTATTGCTCAGTTGCACCCACGTCCGGATGTACCGGCGTCTCCGAGAAATAGAGCATCACCGGCTTGCCGGCCTTGATCTGTTCCTCGATCTCCTCCACGGTTCCGCTCGCGTATGACGAAGTAGCAGTGCCTATCCGCGTCCAGAAGATCCCGACGAGAAGGTCTGCAGCGCGGAGCACTTGCCGATTAATCACTTCCTGCGGAGGCACCCCCATAGCCGGCGTTGCGTTCACGTCGCCGCTGATCGGAAGGAGAACCAATCGCCGGTCCGGGGCATGGACTGCGTTCCATTCCGCGATTACCTCGCGGGCAATGGTCCGCTCGTTTGCGACATCGCCGGGCGAGGCGATCATTACGTTGTAGACGAAGCCATCGAAGCTCACTCTGGACACTCCCTACCGGTAGATCCGGAAGGCGTAGACCGCCTAGTAATCGCAAGGCTTAGTGCCACTCCACCAGATGCCATCCTATTCTCCATCGCGACAAAACAGAGTCAAG
The DNA here is from genome assembly GCA_035577085.1 of Thermoanaerobaculia bacterium. Taxonomy (GTDB): domain Bacteria; phylum Acidobacteriota; class Thermoanaerobaculia; order Gp7-AA8; family Gp7-AA8; genus JADGNZ01. The sequence continues at coordinate 7,506 of DATLVW010000216.1, read as the reverse complement.
CCGTCCGCTCGTATAGAGCGGCACGGTAAGGGATCAGGCCCACAACCCCGGATTGCGCTGACGAACGACCTTAAACGTTCTGAATGCCAGGCGCGCTTTGAAGACTTCCACCTGCGGTGCCAAGTTCCCAAGCGCCGCGCGCAGCATGTCACGAGTCACTTTGGATCTGGCTCCTACGATCACGCAAGCGAGTTGGAGCTCGTCATTGAATTCAGAGAAATACAAGCCATTCTCGCTTTCCTTCAACGATACGATCGCTCGGACTTCTTTCTCATAGCGCCAATGCGCATATTTTGTGAACAGGAATCTTGCGAATAAGACTGGATCAGGCGTCGTCATGTTGAGCAGCCGTTCAACGTCAACGATAAAGCGTTTCGCGGAATACGTGATCGGTCGAACACAATCGTCATCGGGCACCTCGAATCCGAGACACAAACCCTGGTGCTTAGAAGCGTAGTGACTCCACTGCACCGGGTTGTGCCAGTCCAGGCTGAAGCAAAGAAAGCCCCGAACCCTTGCAAATTCGCTCTTTGCGGCGACCACAGCGTATCGGAGCGCTGGGTGTCTCAGATCGGCACCGAGTAGCTCGAATGGATCATTGAGTTCCTCCAACCTCGCGACCTTCAGCCTTCGGCGACGGATGTCGTCCATGCCCCACTGTTCCTCGACAAAGTGGAATACCCGCATTTGAAGTTTCCAGACGATAAATGTTCCCAGCCACGGAAGTATAGCTGCCCGGAAGCAACCTCCTTAGCGTCTGCCTCCTTTCGCCAGTGCCACGGAAAGCCCCGCCGCCCTCCCGCTTGCCCATGCCCACTGGAAGTTGAAACCGCCGATGCGGCCGTCTACGTCGAGGACTTCGCCGCAGAGGTAGAGGTTCTTGCAGATTCGCGACTCCATCGTGGCGAGATCGATCTCGTCGAGCGGGACGCCGCCGGCGGTGACTTCGGCGTAGTCGAAGCCGCGGTCGCGGATAACGGGGAGTGTGAGATCAACGACGCTGCGAACGATGCGGCGGCGATCCTCTTTGGTCATGCGGCCGAGGGGCGTGTCGGGGGCGAGTTGGGTGAGGAGGCGCTCGGGCAGACGGCCGCGAAGAACACTGGAGATCGTCGATCGTGGATTGCGGCGTCCGGCGTCGAGGAGAGCAGCTTCGAGCGAGTCGAACGTTTCGCGGAGGAAGTTCGCGGACAACGTGGCCGGCTGGTTGGCAATCCAGTGGCGGCTGATGTCGAGGACGACCGGGCCGCTGAGGCCGAAGTGGGTGAAGAGCATCGATCCACGGTGACGATGCAGCACGCGGCCGGTCGGCGACTTCACGGAGAGCTCGGCATCGACGCTCGTGCCACTGATCGTCGTGATCCAGTGGCCCGGCCTCACGATCAGCGGGACGAGCGCGGGGAACGTGGTCGTGACGGTGTGCCCAAGGGAACGGGCGAGGGCGTAGCCGGAACCGTCGCTGCCGGTTTTCGGGACCGAGCGGCCGCCTGCTGCGAGGATGACGCAGTCGGCACGGATCGAACCGTTGATGGCGAAGCCCGGCTCGATCGAGACCACCGGCATCCCGCTCACGATCTCAACGCCAACAGAGGCAGCAGCGGCGAGAAGCGCATCGACCACATCGCGAGCCCGGTTGCTGATGGGAAAAATCTTGCCTGTGTCCTCTCGCTTGAGCAGAACGCCGAGGTCTTCGAAGAAAGCGATGGTGTCCGCGACGCCAAACGTGCGCAGGACCTTGGCGATGCCGTTCTGCAGGCCGTTGAAGTCCTGCCCGCGGACGACTTCATTCGTGATGTTGCATCGTCCGCCGCCGGAGATGAGGATCTTCGCGCCGATCTTCTTCGCGCTGTCGATGGCGGCGATGCGCAGAGGAACTCCCCGCTCGCGGGCGGCGCGGCCAGCAGAGATGGCGGCCATCAGCCCGGCGGCGCCCGCGCCGATCACGGCGACGTCGTAAGGGTCAGAGTGTGGCAAGGAGGCGGAGGAGGTCACGCGCGTCTTCGATCGATAGGAGACAGATGTCCTCGACATCTGCAAAGTCATCATCGTAATCCGCGGCGTTTGCGACGGTTTCTGAGACGGCCCAGCGCGATGGCAATCTCCTCGCCGGTCTTCCCATACCGCGTTGCGTAAAACGCGGCGATTTCCCCATGCTCGGCTGCGCTTTGTCGCGTCGCCAGGCGCAGAGTCCGTGCACCGCGGCGCGCCATTCCAAAGGCTGCGTAGTAAGCACGACTGATCGCAGTTCGAAGACACGCCTCGCGATTGATATCACCGTCGAGACTTGTTAACGCTTCAGAAAGAGGAAGCAGATCATCCCAGGCAAAGCTCATTGTCGGAAATGAAAGTCGAAGTTGACTTCAACCTTCGGATCCTCCCGGTCGTGAATCCATGAATGCACGAACTCACGCAGACGGACGTAATCCTCGCGCCAATCACCAGCTCGCGCGATCTCGACGAACAAATCACGGTCTCCGGATTCATGATCGAAGGCTCGTATCACGTGCAGGGCGCGCCCCGGAAACGAATCCGCCAATCTCTCCGCCGCCCGCGTCAGCTTCGCCCTCAACCGGGGATTCCGCGCAACCAACGCAGCCGCCTCGGGCGACACCGATTCGAACATCTCGTCGAGATCGTTGCGGCGCTTCCGAGGAAGGGCGGCGCGGGAGGCAGAAACCCGTTTCGGCATGGCAACAGAGATTGTACGGCGAAGAGGTTTCTCACGCGGAGACGCGAAGGCGCGAAGATTCGGCCCCCTTCGCGTCTTCGCGGCTTCGCGTGACGTCTGAGAAACCCCGCGTGACAACACCGAAACACGATTCTACCGGCGAAGCCATTACCATTCGCCCCCATGCTTCGTCGATCGATCGCTCTTCTCGTCATTCTCGTCGCTATCCCGGCTTCGCTCCTCGCGCAGAAGCCGCTCGATGCCGCGCAGATCCAGCTTGCGCTTCGCAAGCTCACCGTCGTCGGCAGCGCGCTTTATGTCGCCGCGCATCCCGACGATGAGAACACCGCCCTCATCGCCTACCTCGGCAACGAGCGGCTCTACCGGACCGGCTATCTGGCCATGACGCGCGGCGACGGCGGCCAGAACCTCCTCGGCGACGAAAAGGGTGAGCTGCTCGGCGTGATCCGCACGCAGGAGCTGCTGGCCGCGCGGCGCACCGATGGCAGCGAGCAGTTCTTCACCCGCGCCATCGACTTCGGCTTCTCGAAGAATCCGACCGAGACGCTGGCCATCTGGGGACATGACACCATCCTCGCCGACGTCGTCTGGAACATCCGCCGCTTCCAGCCCGACGTGATCATCACCCGCTTTCCGACGACGGGCGAAGGCGGTCACGGCCATCACACTGCGTCTGCGATCCTGGCCGGTGAAGCGTTCACCCAGGCTGGCGATCCAACCAAGTTTCCCGAACAGCTCAAGTACGTCGGCGTCTGGCAACCGCGCCGTCTCTTCTTCAACTGGTTCTCGTTCCAGGTCAAGCCCGACGATCCAACACTCGCCAAGTCTCTGAAACTCGATCTCGGCACCTTCAACCCGCTCCTCGGCCGCTCCTACACCGAGATCGCCGCGGAGAGCCGCAGCATGCACAAGAGCCAGGGCTTCGGCGCGGCGGAGCGGCGCGGCACAGCGCCGAACTACTTCAACCAGCTCGCTGGTGATCCAGCCACCAAAGACATGTTCGAAGGGATCGACACGACCTGGTCGCGCTACCCGGGCGGCGAGGCGGTGGGAAAGATTCTGCAGCAGGCTTCCGACACGTTCGATCCGATGAACCCGGCGAAGACGATCCCGCTGCTTCTGGCGGCACACGACCGTCTCGAACAGCTCAGCGCCGGTGCGTCATGGGGACGCGATCCCTGGCCGCAGGTGAAGCTGCGCGACCTGCAGAACGTGATCAAGGCGTGCGCCGGGCTCTCCATCGACGTCGCCGCCAGTGATTCTTCGGTCGTCGCAGGCGGATCGATTCCGGTCAGCGTCAGCGTCATCAATCGCTCCGACTACCCGTTCACGCTGTCGATGGTGGCGTCGCGCTACGCCGACCCGAGCAAGGCGGTGAACGCGCCGCTGACGAACAACGTGCCGGTCAAGACCGATCTCGTCATCAAACTGCCCGCGGATTTCCCGATCTCGCAGCCGTACTGGCTGGCGAAGCCGCCGAGCAAAGGGACGTACACCGTCGACGACCAGCGCCTGATCGGCGTGCCTGAGAATCCGCCGTCGATTCCGATCGTCGTCACGCTCACCGACAACGCCATGCACACGATCATCCTCGATGCTCCTGCCGTCTATCGCTGGACCGACGCGGTGCTGGGCGAGCGAACGCGCAACGTCGATGTCGTCCCCGAAGTGACTGCGAACCTTGGGTCGGGTGTCTACGTTTTCCCCGATACACAGCCAAAGCCGGTGACAGTCTGGCTGCGCAATTTCGATGGGATGGGTCCGGTCAGCGTGCGGCTTAAGTTTCTCAACGCAGCGGGCAGCGCGGCCGGACCAGCGCCGGGATGGAAGTCCGATCCCGAGGCGATGGTCGTTGTCTTTTCGAAGAAGGGCGACGAGGGTCACGTAACGTTCATGGTTACGCCGCCGAAGGCTGAGATGACTACGCTCCTGGCGGCCGAGGCGGAGACAAAGGATGGGAAGAAGATCGATATCGGTGTGACCAACATCGAGTACCCGCACATCCCCGCGCAACGCATCTTCGGCGATGCCGTCGCCAAACTCGTTCGTGTCGACGTCAAGAAGCGCGGCGAGCGCGTCGGCTACGTCATGGGCGCCGGCGATGACGTTCCGTCCGCCCTGCGTCAGGTCGGATACGACGTCACGCTGCTGACCGACGACGATCTCGACCGCGGCGATTTTGCCAAGTACGACGCCATCGTCACCGGCGTTCGCGCCTACAACGCCCGGCCTCGCATGCGGCTCGCGCACCCCAAACTGATGGAGTACGTCAAGAACGGCGGCACGCTCGTCGTGCAGTACAACAGCACCAATCCGCAGCCGCTGCTCGTCGACGTGCCGGGCCCGTATCCGTTCAAGGTGACGACGGAACGCGTGACGGTCGAAGAGGCGCCGGTGCGCTTCGTCCATCCCGACTCGCCGCTCCTCAACACCCCGAACAAGATCACGCAGGCCGATTTCAACGACTGGGTGCAGGAGCGCGGTCTCAACTTCGTCAAGGATTGGGATCCGCAATACCAGACGGTGCTCTCGAGCAACGATCCCGGCGAGCCGGAAAAAGAAGGCGGCGAGCTCTATGCCCACTACGGCAAGGGAACGTTCGTCTACACCAGCTACGCCTGGTTCCGTCAGCTTCCTGCCGGCGTGCCGGGCGCGTACAAGATGTTCGCGAATCTCGTATCGGCGAAATGAGTGAGCGGGGGTCGGGAGTCGGGAGTCGGGAGTCCTCGCGGGAGTCGGGGGCCGGGGGTCGGGGGTCGGAGCATGGCAACGACCCGACGGCCGCTGCCACCCCCGCGGCCTCCGACAACCCCGCGGCTGCAGCGGGTTCTGCTCCGACACCCGACCCCCGACAAACGACCCCCGCAGAACCCAACTGGTTCCTGCTGTACGGCATCGTCGTCGCCGAGCTGGTCGTCCTCATCATCGCGTTCAACGCATTCACGAAAGCATTCGCATGAGGCCGATCGACTGGCTCGTTTTGATCGGCACGCTCGTCACGATCGTCTCGTACGGCGTCTGGAAAGGGCGTCACCGCAAGAATCTCGACGGCTACCTTCTGGCCGGCCGGCAACTGCAGTGGCCGACGATCGCGCTTTCGATCATGGCCACTCAGGCAAGCGCAATCACGTTCCTCTCCACGCCCGGCCAGGCCTACGCCGATGGCATGCGCTTCGTGCAGTTCTACCTCGGCCTCCCGATCGCGATGATTCTCCTCGCCATCGTAGCCGTCCCCATCTACCACCGCCTCAAGGTCTACACCGCGTACGAATATCTCGAGACGCGCTTCGGGCCGAAGACGCGCGTCGTCACGGCATCACTGTTTCTGGCGCAGCGCGGCGTGTCAACCGGCCTCACGGTCTACGCGCCGGCCGTCATCGTCTCGCTCCTCCTCGGCTGGAACATTCACGTCACAAACATCGGCATCGGCCTGCTCGTCATCGCCATCACCGTCGGGGGGACGAAGGCGGTCAGCCGCACGCACGTTCATCAACTTCTCATCGCTCTAGCCGGGATGGCCGTTGCACTGACGATCGCCATTCACTCGCTGCCGGCGGACGTCAGCCTCTTCGACGCGCTCCATGTGGCCGGAAAAATGGGACGGCTCAACGTCATCGACTTCTCCTTCGACCTGAAGACGCCCTACAACTTCTGGTCAGGAATCATCGGCGGCACGCTGTTGATGCTCTCGTACTTCGGATGCGATCAGTCGCAGGTGCAGCGCTACCTGACCGGCGAGACCGTGCAGCAGAGCCGCCTCGGCCTTCTGATCAACGGCATGATCAAAGTGCCGATGCAGTTCTTCATCCTCTTCGTCGGTGCGATGGTCTTCGTCTTCTTCCAGTTCACCGCGCCGCCACTCTTCTTCAACAGCGCGGCAAGGAACAAGGTCGTCAAGACCCGCTACGCAAGTCAATACGCAGTCCTCGAGCAGACGCACGCCGCGACGTTCGCCTCCAAGCGCAACGGAATGCGCGAAATGCTCGCGGCCATGCACACCGGCGACTCTGCGCGCGCCGATGCCGTCGCGACCCGCGTGCGCGCGCTGCAAACTACGGACGCGAACACGCACAAAGCGGCTGCCGATCTCATCGCCAAAGCCGACCCGGCCGCCGATACGAACGACACAAACTACGTCTTCCTCAGCTTCGTCATCGGCTTCTTTCCCGCTGGCGTCGTCGGCCTGCTGCTGGCTGCCATCTTCTGCGCGGCGATGTCCGCCACCGCCTCGGGACTCAACGCCCTGAGCTCGACGAGCGTGGTCGATGTCTACCGCCGCTTCATCTCGTGCGATGCCAACGACCGCGACTGCGTGCGGATGTCGAAGATGCTGACCGTCTTCTGGGGCTTGGTCTCAATCGGCGTCGGCGAGTTCGCGTCGCACGTCGGCTCGCTGATCGAAGCCGTGAACCGCTTCGGCTCCTTCTTCTACGGCACAATCCTCGGCGTCTTCGTGCTGGCGTTCTTCTTCAGCAAAGTAGGCGACCTCGCCGCAGTCTCCGGCGCCGTCGTCGGCCAGATCGCTGTCGGCCTCTGCGCCATCTTCACGAACACCGCGTATCTCTGGTGGAACGTAGTCGGGTGTGTCGTGGGCGTGGTGGCGGCGCTGGTGATTCAGACGTTCATGCCTGATGCGGGGGTCGCAGATCGGGTGTCGGGGGTCGGAGCTTCGAACCTCGGATGGTGCAATTCCGACTCCCGACTCCCGACAACCTACTCCCCGAAGATCACTCCGACCCCCGACCCCCGAAAACCTACTCCCGCAACCTCACTTCTTCCACTCCGCGATCGAGTCGCGGATTTCCGCGGCGAGCGCG
>DATLVW010000215.1:0-6371 GCA_035577085.1 Thermoanaerobaculia bacterium | reverse complement strand
TAGTCTCTCCACCCAAGATCGGAAGTCAGCCTCTATCTCTGATCTCTTGTCTCTGATCTCTGCTTCACCTACGTGTGCCTTTTCCCGAAGATGAACGCTACTCCGACGCCAAGGAAGTAGAGGGCGATCATCGGTAGCGCCAGCATCGTCTGGTTCACCATGTCCGGCGATGGGGTCAGGATGGCGGCGATGATGAACGACAGCACGATCGCCCACTTGGCCTTCTGCAGCAGGAAGGCCGGCGTCACGATGCCGAGGCGGGCCAGGAAGAAGATCAGGATCGGCGTCTCGAAGATGGCTCCTGAAGCGAGCATGATCGAGCTGGCGAAGCCGAAGTACTCGTCGATCTTGATCATCTGCTTGAACTGACGTCCGGTCTCGACGAAGAAGGCGCAGGCGCCGGGAAGGATGACGCGGTAGCCGAAGTAGCCGCCGATGAGGAAAAAGGCGGTGGCGAAGATGATGAACGGCGCGGCCATGCGGCGCTCGCGTTTGTACAGGCCGGGGGAGATGAAGCGCCACACCTGCCACATGATGATGGGCGAAGAGACGAAGATGGCCGCGAAGAAGGCCACCTTCATGTAGAGCATGAACGGCTCGGTCAGGTGCGTGTAGGCGAGCTTCCGGTCTCCCAGCGGAAGGAGCTTCGTCAACGGCGCCTCAACCCACGCGTAGATCTTGTCGGCGAAGTTCCAGCAGGCCAGAAAGGCGACGCCGATGGCGATGATGGAGACGATCAGGCGTTTCCGCAGCTCCTCGAGGTGATCGAGGAACGACATCTTCGGAAGCTCGACCTCGGGAGAGTCGGGAGTGCCGTCCAAGGCCGGCGAAGCCTGTGCCGTATCGGACATCGGCTATTCGGTCCGCTCGCCGGTGGCAGTGTGAAGCTCGGAGTGAGGAACCGCGGCTACGGCTTCGGGTGTGACGTCGGCGACCTGAGGAGGCGGCGGCGCTGGCGCTGGCTCGGTCCTTGATACAGACTCGTGCACAGGTATGGTCGTGGACGCCAACTGTTTCAGCTCTTCGACCTGGACTTCACGTTCGATGGTGTTTTTGAAGTCGTCTGTCGCTTTCTTGAACTCGCCCATCGCCTTGCCGAGGGTGCGGCCGATCTCGGGAAGGCGCTTGGGGCCGAAAACGATCAGGGCTACGATGAAAATGAGGATCAACTCCGGGATGCCGAGCGAACCGAACATGAAGAACTTCTCCTTAGTTTGATACGGCCGCGTGAACATCGCCGGGCTGTCGAATACTCCGCGCCTATAATGAGTTCTGCTCCCTGAAAATCAGGCAAACGACGATATGGCAAAGATACTAAAGACACACAAGTGGACCTTTTCGTTGACGCTGGCCGTCGCGCTGATCGCCGCGACACTCTTTGGTGGATTCTACGGCAATCGCCTCTTCGGTTCGCCAGTTCAGGTCGACCAGAAGCGGTTTCGAGAATACACGGATCTCCTGAACGCGGTGACGATGTGGGCGCCCGATGATGTCGGAGCCGACAAGTTCGTCTACTCGTCGATCGATGGGATGCTCCGTACGCTCGATCCGCACACCTCCTTCCTGGAGCCGAAAGAGTACTCCGACATGCAGGATCGCCAGAAGGGTTCCTTCTACGGCCTCGGCATCCTGGTGACGAAGCGGAACGATCAGGTCACCGTGATCACGCCGCTCGAAGGTACTCCTGCCGCCCGACTCGGTATCCGTGCCGGTGATGTGATCTCCGAGGTCGAGGGAGTCTCCACCGACGACCTTCCGCTCGACGACGTCGTCAAACGGCTCAAGGGTCCGAAGGGAACCACTGTCCACATCAAGATCGTCCGCGTCGGGATGAAGGAGCCGATTCCGCTCTCGATCGTCCGCGCGGCCATTCCCACGAACTCCATTTCCAACGTGCTGATGCTCAAGCCGGGCATCGGCTACATCCGCATCAAAGACTTCACTGCCACCACCGTCCGCGAGCTTGATGAAGCGATCGACAAGCTCAAAGGCGAAGGGATGCAGAAGCTCGTTCTCGACCTGCGCCAGAACCCGGGCGGGCTGCTCGACGCGGCCGTCGGCGTCTCCGATCACTTCCTCGACAAAGGGCAGATGATCGTCTTCACGAAGGGACGTACGCCAGACTCCGAGCAGAACTACCTCGCGCCGGGCAAACACCAGAAGCTCGACATGCCGATGGTCGTCGTCGTCAACCGCGGCAGCGCCTCCGCATCGGAGATCGTCGCCGGCGCACTGCAGGACCACGACCGCGCCATCATCATCGGTGAGACGAGCTGGGGCAAAGGTCTCGTGCAGAGCGTTTACACGCTTCAGTACGGCGCCGGCCTGGCGCTCACGACGTCGAAGTACTACACGCCCTCGGGCCGCAACATCCAGCGCGACTACACCTCGTTCTACGACTACTACGTCGCCGACGATAGCGAAGACGGCAGCGGCAGCGAAGTGCCTCTGAAGGACCGCAAGAAGTTCACGACGGCCACCGGCCGCGTCGTGTACGGCGGCGGCGGAATCACGCCCGACATCTTCGTCAAGCCGGCGCCGCTCTCGCGGACAACGCAGCTCCTCGAAGTGCGCAGCGCGATCTTCAACTACGGCGTCGACTATTACGCCAAGCATCCCGACGTGACCCAGGACGTCACGATCACGCCGCAGGTGATGGAAGACTTCGTCCGTTTCGCCGCGGACAAGGACATCGCGCCGCTGGCGGACATTCGCGAAGCGCTGACGAAGCCGAACGACCGCTCCTTCATCGAGCGCGCTTTGAAGGCGGAGATCATCGCCGCGAAGTTCGGTTTCGACGCGTCGTATCCATACCGCCTGCAGGGCGACAACCAGATCGCGAAAGCCATCGAAGTCCTGCCGGAGTCGCAGAAGCTGGCGGAGAAGGCAGCGGCGCTTCATGCCGCGCCGGGAGCGAATTCAACGGACGCCGGCACGCGCGCTGCGCAGGCGCTGCCGCACGGACCATAAATCGAACGATAGAAAACACCGCACCGAGGTTGCGAGGTGCGCGGTCGCGAGGAAGTGCGGCAGGAGTGCCGCGCGGCCTCGCAACCGCGTCACTCGCAACCTTTTTTCATCTTTGACCGCTACTTGCTACACATGAGTCGCGGTGCTAACGTGTCGCCGCTTTTGACACTGGGGGAGATTCTCGAGTTATGCCTGATCTCGGAAAGAAGTACACGTGTTACAGCTGCCACACGAAGTTTTACGATCTCGGTAAGCCTGTGCCGACGTGCCCGAAGTGCGGCGCGGACCAGCGCGATGCCGATGAAGCACCGTCGGTTCCCGCGTCGCGGAGCCGCGCACGTGCCGCCGCAGCGGTAGTCGTCGAAGAGCCGGCCGATGAAGATTTCGGCGCGGATGGTGAGGTCGCCACACCTCCGACCGGCGACGAGGACGAAGACATCATTCCCGAGGCCGACCGCGGCGACGAGCCAGCAGCCGACGACGAAGAGGACGAAGAGTACTAGTGCGTCGAACGGAGGCCCGAGTTTTGGTCTCCGTCGAGAAGGACGGAACACATGGGTAAAGTTGGTCTGCTGGGGTGCGTGGGAGTGTTGATCCTCGTGGTCGTGATTTTCGGCGCGTGGTTCATCGGTGTGCGCAACCACCTCGTCGAGCTCGACCAGCAGGTGCAGGCGCAGTGGGCGCAGGTCGAGAACGACTATCAGCGCCGCTTCGATCTGATCCCGAATCTCGTGCGAACCGTGCAGGGTGCGGCGAACTTCGAGAAGTCGACCCTGGAGGCAGTGATCAGTGCGCGGTCGCGGGTCGGGCAGGTGGCTGCTCCCGCCGGCGCGCCGGGTGCGCAGTCCAATCTGCCGAACGATCCGAATGCCATGGCGCAGTTCGCAGGAGCGCAGGAGAACCTCACGGGCGCTCTTTCCCGCCTGCTGGTCGTCGTCGAGCGCTATCCGGACTTGAAGTCGAACCAGAACTTTCTCGAGCTGCAATCGCAGCTCGAAGGAACCGAGAACCGCATCGCCGTGGAGCGCAAGCGCTACAACGACGTCGCGCAGCAGTTCAATACCGCCGTGCTGGTGTTCCCGGCCAACCTCGTTGCCAACATGAGCGGGTTCAAGCCGAAGGCGTACTTCAAGGGCGCGGCCGGCTCGCAACAGGCGCCTGAAGTGAACTTCAACTTCGGCAACACTCCGACGGCCCCGGCGCCGGCCACAGGCACTCGATGAACGTCCGCCGCAGCGCGATCGCGTTCGTCGCGATCGCGCTGATCGCCTCCGCCGCGCTCGCGCTCGACATCCCGCCGAAGCCCACGCAGTGGGTGAACGACTACGGCGCGAACATTCTCAGCGCCTCCGACACGCAGCAGCTCAACGAGAAGCTCGAAGGTTTTTACAAGAAGACCGGCGTGCAATTCCTGGTGATGATCTTCCCTTCGCTCGAAGGTGAAGACGACCTCGGATACACGAACAAGGTCGCGAACGTCTGGAAGGTCAAAGACGACAAGGCGCTGATGCTTTTCGTCTTCATCAAGGAACACAAGACGCGCATCCAGGTCGGCTACAGCATGGAGCCGGTGATTACGGATGCCTTTTCGTCGGATGTTCTGCACGAGACCGTTCCTCCATTCTTCCGCGCAGGCGATTACGCGGGCGGACTCAACGCCGCGATCGATCAGATCTGGAAGAAGATCGATCCGAACGCGGTGCCGGCCGGTAGCGCGCCCACTGCGCCACGCACCAGACGATCAAACGGTGTGGGCATTCCCATCAGGCTGATCTTCTACCTAATCCTCTTCGTCTTCTTCGTCGTCCTACCGGCCATCACACGCCGCGGCCGGCGCAGCGGATGCGGCGGCTGCTTCTGGCCAATGATGTTCCTCGGCGGTGGCGGAGGCGGAACGACGTTCGGTGGGGGTGGTGGTGGCGGCGGAGGTGGATGGAGCACCGGCGGCTCATGGGGTGGCGGCGGCAGCTCGTTCGGTGGCGGCGGCTCCGGAGGTGGATGGTGAACCAGAAAGAGTTTCTGGCTGCGCTCGATCAGCCGCGCATCGTCGCCGCGGTCGGCGCCGCGGAGCGCGAGACTTCAGGCGAGATTCGCATTCACATTCAGCCGAAAGCGACCGGCGGCGACGCCCGCTATGTTGCCGAGCGTACGTTCGAACGACTCGGCATGACGAAGACCGCGCTCCGGAACGGCGTGCTGCTCTTTATCGCATCCGAGGAACGCGTCTTCGCGATCATCGGCGACAAGGGAATCGACGAGAAGGTGCCGGCCGGGTTCTGGGATGAGATCGCCGCGAAGCTGACGCTCCGGTTCGGCAATGGCGAGCTCACCGAAGGGATCATCGAAGCGGTCACCGCTGCCGGTCACCAGCTCAAGGCGTACTTCCCTCGCGCCGATGATGACGTGAACGAGCTGTCGGACGAGATCGACGTCAGCGACTGATGCCTTTCTCGGTCCTCGTCGCCCTCGGCTCGAACCTCGGCGATCGTGCACTGTCGCTTCGACGAGCGATCGATGTGCTTCGTGGTGTGATCCGAGTGGTTCGCGTTAGTGCGTTCGTTGATACCGAACCTGTCGAAGCGCCGCCGGGATCGCCGCGATTTCTGAACGCAGTCGTTGCCGGCTACACCGATCTCGATCCGCAGTCACTCCTCGCCGCGCTGCTCGCGATCGAAGCACGCCTCGGGCGGCGTCGCACCATCCGCAATGCGCCGCGCGTGATCGACATCGATCTCATCCTGCACAGCGCGCATCTTGTTCGGACACCCGGGCTAACGTTGCCGCATGCGCGGTACTTGGGACGCGTGTTTGTGCGCGAGCCGTTGCGGACGTTGGGACTGTCGTGGAGAGATCCGGTCACAGGCGAATCGCTGAATGCAACGTAGGTCGGACTCTCCAGTCCGACGTTTGGGGCGAAAGAGTCGGACTAGAGAGTCCGACCTACGTTCAACCTACCTCGTCGCGACAGGCCCGCCGCTCAATGTCGTGTGGACGTGCGCGTGGAGCGTCGGTGTGGCCCGGGTCAGGAGCGGATAGGGGTTGACCATCTCGTCATTCTGGTCGACGCCGAAGTGGAGATGCGACGGGGTGACGTTGCCGCATCCGCGGTACCTCGGGCGGGAGTTTTGCGCGGGCCGTTGCGGACGCTTGGACTGTCGTGGACGGATCCGGTCACAGGCGAATCGCTGAATGCAACGTAGGTCGGACTCTCCAGTCCGACGTTTGGGGGCGAAAGAGTCGGACTGGAGAGTCCGACCTACGTTCAACCTACCGCGTCGCGACAGGCCCGCCGCTCAGCGTCGTGTGGACGTGGGCATGCAGTATTGGCGTGGCCGTGACGTTGCCGCATCCGCGGTACCTCGGGCGGGAGTTTGTGCGGGTGCCGTTGCGCGCGTTGGGAC
>DATLVW010000214.1:0-6403 GCA_035577085.1 Thermoanaerobaculia bacterium | reverse complement strand
CGTGCGTCAGAAGCTGATGCTGCGAGCGGACCAGGTCGCGCATCGAGATGGGCGGAAAGTCGGCCCCATGCTGCGCGCCGCTGTTCGACGGCGACGACGAAACCCCGTCGCCGAGGGCGTCGATGGCGATAATGTAGTACTTGGAAGAGTCGTACAGCTTGCCCGGCCCGATCCAACCGGTCAGCCCCGCGGTCGTGCCACCAAACCAGGTGGTGACGACGATGACATTCGAGCGGTCGGCCTTGAGAGTGCCATACGTCCGATAACCGACGCGGCAGTCGTGTATGACCTGCCCGCTGTCGAGCTTGAGATCGCCGAGAGTCGCCATCTGCAGCGTGCCGTCGCCCGCAAAGGCAACGGATGCACAGAAGAAAAAGAGAGGAAGTAGCCGCTTCACGATCGCGATTCTACGTTCAGTGGCCAGAGCCGAGCCGGCCGCGCCGGTCAAGGAGATGAGATGAGAAGGCCAACCCCCGCGCAGTAATCTTCAGTGTGAAAGCACAGAGGATCTGCAGAAAAGGAGATTGGCCATGAAGAAGTCTACCAAGAGCGTGAGCAACAAGACGATGAAGAACGGGGTAGCGGCAGTGGGGCTTGATCTGAGTGATCGGACAGGACGGTTCCATGGGATCGACGACGAGGGAAAGACGATCGAGACCGGAACGGTGACGTTGCGTGCGGTTGAGTTGCAGCGGTGGGCGGGAGCAATCGCGCCGACGGTGATCGCGATCGAGGCAGGGACGCATTCGCCGTGGATCAGCCGTCTGCTGACGGCATGCGGCCATGAGGTGATCGTGGCCAATCCGGTGAAGGTTGCCTTGATCACGAGGAACGATCGGAAGAGCGACGTGATCGACGCTGAGTATCTGGCCAGGCTGGCGCGATTCGACCGCGAGTTGCTGCACCCGATCCGGCATCGAGGCGAGCAGGCACAGATCGATCTTCAGATCATTCGTACGCGTGTGGTGCTGGTTGAGTCGAGAACGAAGTTGATCAGTCACGTGCGGGGAGCGATCAAGTCGTTCGGTGAACGGCTGCCGGCGTGTGGGACCGAAGCCTTCGTCAACAAGACCAAGGCTCTGGTGCCGGCGGCGCTGAAGGAAGCACTCAGTCCGGTCTACACCGAAATCGACCAACTCACAAAGACAGTCACTGCCTATGACCGCCAAGTCTTGCGAATGGTCAACGAGCGGTATCCGGAAGTGGAACGGATCACCCAGATCAAGGGAGTAGGAGCGCTGACGGGGCTGGCGTTCGTACTGGTCATTGAAGACGCAGCGCGGTTCCGGCGCAGCCGAAGTGTAGGAGCGTACCTGGGCCTGACGAGTAAACGAGATCAATCAGGAGACGACGATCCGCAGCGAGGGATTACCAAGGCCGGCGACCGGTTGATGCGACGGCTATTGATCCAGAGCGCGCACTACATCCAGGGACCATTCGGAGACGACTGCGATCTGCGCCGGCACGGGATCCGGATCGCCGAGCGAGGAGGCAAGCGAGCCAAACGACGAGCGACCATCGCCGTGGCACGAAAGCTCTCGGTGCTCATGCATCGGTTATGGGTTAGCCAGGAGACGTACGAGCCGCTACGCAACAGCAGCAAGGGAATCGGTCTGTCCGTCGCGGCATAACGTGGCATCAGCAGATGGAAGTCAATCGTTCAAAGGAAGGAGCATTGAGGTCGGCATTGCCGGCCGCGTGAATCGAGAATTCGAAGGCGGGTGACTGCGATACCGCACAGGATCGTGCCCTCGGGCACAGGTCGACAAGGAGATAGCAGCCCCAACTCTCGAACGGAGCGAACCTCATAGTGCACCGGTCTCAGACGGAGACCACTCAGAGTGCGGATGGAAGTGTGGATCGCTCGATTCATCGGACCGGCAACGAGACCAGCAACAACCAGAGAGACAACAGCGAACTGCAAGAGAGCGACATCGCTCGAGCGCCAAGGCGCTCTCACGATGTCGACTTGACAGATGATGGCCTTCTCATGGAAGTGCGGTCGTCTCGACCGCGGGCCCTCGGGCGTCCTCGCCCGAAGGCGGTCAGGGGAGAGCGAAGTCGTTGACGTTCTGTTTGTGTGAAGTACAGGTTCCGTCGCGCAAACTCAGGATCATGGAGAGTATATCGAGAGGACATAACCCGGCCACAGCCACCCGACGACATCCAGTCCGCGCGCACTGTGGCACGCCGTGTCGCAACGTTGCACCCTCGGAGCGCATATGCGCTTCTGCCGCGACGCAACGTTGCACCATCGGAGCGCAGTCCGGATACGGCGGACGGCAACGCCGTCACCTCGGGCCGCAGTGCAGACACAGCGTGCAGCAACGGCGTCATCTTTCGCCCCACGCGCGGCCATGAAGGGCCACAATGCGGTCAACTAGCGCCGCACGTGCGGACAGGGAGCGCCGCAATGCGGTCAACTAGCGCCGCACGTGCGGACAGGAAGGGCCGCAATGCGGTCAACTAGCGCCGCACGTGCGGACAGGAAGGGCCGCAATGCGGTCAACTAGCGCCGCACGTGCGGACAGGGAGCGCCGCAATGCGGTCAACCAGCGCCGCAATGCGGACAGGCAGAGCCGCAATGCGGTCAACTAGCGCCGCACGTGCGGACAGGAAGCGCCGCAATGCGGTCAACTAGCGCCGCAGGTGCGGACAGGAAGAGCCGCAATGCGGTCAACTAGCGCCGCACGTGTGGCCATGAAGCGCCGCAATGCGGTCACCTCGGTGCGCCTGGGCGCGCATGTTGCTGCAAACGTTACACTTCGGGCTGTCGCGCGCTGACCCTTGACAGGCCGTCCCAACCGGCCTTAACCTTTCGTTACAAAGTCGAAGACCGCAAGGTCTCCTATTTTGGCGGCTGTCGGCGGTACGGGCGTGCTGGATAGCATGATGTGTCCCGTACCGGCGCGGGAGTTGAGCTTGCTCCTCCTGCCGCGGGCACCCGAGGTGTGTACACGCCTCGGGCAAACATCAACCGGAAGAATCGGCGCGTGGCCGGGACTTCCAGCCGGTGGCCGCTCGCACTTGTCGACAAGTCCGTGACGTCACTTCCGGCCTGGCTCGCATGAGGAAGGTATGTCATGAGTACTACCGTCAATAACACCGCTGTTCCATCAAACCCTGATCCGGCAAAGCTGACCCCCGAAGCGGTCGTCGCGCAGTTGCGCGCCATCGGGTCGCAGATCGACGACCTCGCGCCGTTGTCGAAAGAGCAGCGCGCGCTACTCAAAAAGCGTCTCCGGAGACAGCCGAAGACCATCGTCGAGGCATCGATCAACGTCATCGGCGTGCTCGACAACGTATCGCAGGCGATCGGGGAGCCGCTCGACGAAGTCCGTCAGTTGCAGGACGAATCGCTCCGCTGGGACGCCGCGGTCGAAGAGGCCCGCGCGTTCCTGAACGGCCTCGAGGGAGCGGCCCTCATTCGCCGTCAACGGCTCGGGCTCCTCGCCATGCAGGCGTACACGATCGGGTCGCAGCTCGCCAGGGACCCCGCGAGGGCAGTGCTCGTGCCGCACGTCGAGGAAGTCAAACGGCTGAAGGGCGTCGCGCGCCGCAAGAAGTCTCAAACGCCACCGCCCGCGCCGCCGGCTCCGGAATCCGAGTAGGGGAGTTTGTGAACCCGGGCGCGCACACAAGCGCGCCCGGGTTCCATGACGTCATGAAGAACGACAACGCATCCGAACGTGCGGCACCGTGCACGGTCGGAGGAGGTTGGCGGGTCAGGTCCAAAGTCTAAAGTGCCGGCTCGACCTGATCGCCATAGCGACGATCGTCTTCGGCACTTTAGACTTTAGACCTGACCCCCAGCTAGCACAAAGACGTTCATACTCACGAGCGGAGGAATTGTATGTCGAGTCTTCGTCGGGAACTCGCCTTGGGGAAGCCGCGCGCAATCCCGTGGTCGCGCTCCGCTGTGTACATCATCGTTGGGGCCGTCTCCTCGGGGGTCAGTTCGGAAGCCGAAAGCGCCCGGGTCAGAGCACCCACGAGCCCAGGCGCATTATTCGGCACTTTACACTTCAGACCTGCCCACTTCGTTTCACTCCGTAACCAGTTGGCGCGGGCCAAGCAACTACCTGCGGAGGGCAAGCACCATGAAGTCGTCCGTCGGTGGTGCCTGATTGTTGCATACGTGTGCCACCAACACGTGCCCATCGGCGCGGCCGTCGAGGGCTGAGCAGAGTTCAGCGCGCGCCTGTTCGTTGTCGGGCAGTGGGCGCGACAATAGCAGAACAAAGTCGCCCGCCGTTCGGAACTCAGTTGGATGGACCCCAAACTCCAGTCGGCCGTCCGCAAGGTAGCCAAGGGGATGAGTCAAGGCGAAGCCTGGGTCCCCGGCGCCCGTAACTAATTTCGCGGTGAAATCGCTTTGCACAGGCAGGAAGCAACTTCCGCTTGACGAGGACCAGTGGCACAACGCGCCGGCCCGTCCAAGCGCGGCAGTATGAAGGATGCCTCGCGTTTGAACGGCGACTGCGCAGGAGCCGCCTAGAGCGTGTCCCTCTAAGGCTTCGTGGGTTCGAACGTAGCGAATCGCCGTGTCCGCGGTAATGGCCATGTGACGCACCATATACTCTGGATCAAGCTCACCGTCCAAGCTTTCGAAATACGCGTTGATTCCCCCCAGCGCGAACGCCGAGGCCCTGATCGCAGCGTCGCGTGGACCGACGGTCTCAAGAAGAGCAACGGCTGCCCACTCGTCGCCACCAGCAATCAATGTCATGATCCGCTGCGGCCCTTCCGTCACTGAGTGACCGCGCCGCCCAATATCAACAGTGCGCCCCTTCAGGACAGTATAGCTACGGTGAACTAGTTCGAGAGGCCGAATGGCTTCCAGCAGCGAGACAAACGCATGAGAGCGATTACCCGTGAAGTCTGCATATTTCTTGGCTTTGAGCGGTGGAGGCATCGTGCAACGCTCGAGTAGTATGGGGACAACCGTCGGCTTCCCGCATTCAGCCTCCTTGCCGCAGCCATATCGCCATTCCGCTGCAACCCATGGCGAGTCTACCGAAGCGGGGGAGAGCACGACGACCACAAAGTCACTCGCGTCTATTCCTTCGCAGAGCGCAGGGTCGATGACATCACCAACGTGCAAGTCCGATTCATCAAACCACACATCTAGACCGTAGCGCCTCATTTCAGCGACTAGCGGGCGGACAAAAGACTTGTCCCTGGATGAGTGCGACACAAACACGCGAGGCATTGTCGACTAGTTAGCGTGCCAGATGTTGGCCTCGTGGCTCCTCACATCGCGGAGCCACCTGACGGCTTGGTGTTCTGCCGCGCCAACCGCATGCGGAAGTGTACCGTTAGAAAGCCGTGTTTGCAGATCAGAGTAACCCCTGAATGTCTCCGTGCAGAAGTGGCGAAATCGAGGCCAACACGAACGGATTGGATAGTAGATCGACATGACCTCCGGGCAGGGTAAACGTTCGCACGCCGGACAGGAAGCCTAGACGATGGGAGACCACACCGTCTCCATCAGTTGTCGTGGGGAGGAATTTCATTCCATCAACCGTGGGGAGGTTTGCACCGCCGATGTAGACGAAGTCATCGTGACTCGGGACTTTGGCCAGGAACTCGTGCAGCGCCCGCGCGTCGTCAACATGGGCCCGCGATAGACCGGGCGGTGGCGCGGAGTAGAAACCTTGGATCGCGGGATCTTTCACGGGAGAGGGAACGAGTTGGTACAAGCCCGGCCACGTTTGCGCCGCTGCCAAGGCGTCAGCCGGCGCAACCGGTGCGCGGAACAAACCAAAAAGTGCTTGCGCAGCTACACCAAGCGTCAGCGCATGGAGTGCAAGGTAGCTCCCGTGGTTAGGCGTGCACAGCATGACGAGCTTACCGCCACGCTGGATGTCCGGTGAGTTTGCGCGAAGGACTCGCGCGACCAATCCTCCCATGGAATGCGCGACGATATGGAAGGCCTCGTTCCCGAAGCGCTGCCGCACAGCCACGTCAAGCTTCAGCGCTGATTCACGAATATCTTTGCGCCAATCGTAGCCGAACGAAAGTACATTCCACGACAGATTGAGAACGTGCAACATGGCTGCATGGGGAAAGTTTGGCGCAGTTGGATGGACTACGCGCTTCGAGTTGTCTTCACTCTTGCCGTCCGACGAAAGCAGCAGCTCTTTCAAGCGCGGCGGAAAGATCCAGAGCTCACGGTTCTCGTCATCCGCGAGGTCAGTCCCTAGTATTCCTGGCAGAAACACAACGTTCCCCAGCTTCCCAGTCGGAATCCCGAAATGAGCCAAAGGTTTCGCAAGTATGTCGAGCACTGACATCGAACACCCCTTCTAGGAGAGTTCCGTCGGCAAGAAATCCATACCCTGAATTTGCCTCATCTCTTTGCTGGGCCGCGGCGCGCCTCACTCGTCGTCACAGCCTCGGA
>DATLVW010000213.1:0-4246 GCA_035577085.1 Thermoanaerobaculia bacterium | reverse complement strand
GGGATCGGAGGAAACTACATTCTTCATGAGTATCAGGAGCGTTCCAAGGAAAAGGAGCTGGAGCTCGACGATCACAAGGAACTGGTCAAGCGGCAGGAGGAGAGTGCCATCAATGCTTTTCAGCTCCTCGGAGAGGCGCATTACTCTGCAATTGCTCTGAACAAGCTCGCCCAGTCGGCGCCTCCGCCTGGTCTGACGCAGGCGCAGATCGACCTGCATCAAAAGAACAATGAGTTGATCTGGAGCCGCTCCTCTGACTTTCTGGAACGGTGGGAAAAGGAGAAAACTCCCACCGGCATGCGCCTTTTCTATTTCTATGAAGGTGACCGAGTCCTCACGGCGTGGGTACGCGTGAAGGAGGCGGGCGATCAGATGCTGAAGGCAGCCCTGAACCGCGTCCTGATGCGCATGGCCAGTCCGGGCGCTCCACTCCCGCGGACCTCGCCGCAAGGTGAGGCACAAGAAGAACAGAAGTTCGACGACGCTGTGAATGATCTCTGCCGCGTGCTCGAGCAGGCACACCGGGCAAACAAGTGAGTGCAGTCAGACAGCGTTACACTTTCCCCATGCCGGACATTCACGCTTCCTTCGCCGACTACGCCTCGCATCATCAGACGAAAGGGAACAAGTGGTTTCACCGCTTCGGGATCCCGATGATCATGCTCACGTCCATCGGCATGCTGGCCCGTGTCGGCCTCGGCGCCGTGGCCGGTGTGCGCATCGATGCAGGGATGCTGCTCATCGCCCTGGCCGCCATTTACTACTTCACGCTGGAGTGGCGGCTGGCGATCCCGATGCTCATCGTTTCCATCGGGTTCTACCTTATTGGCCGATGGCTGCCGATGTCCGTCAACGTCGTTCTCTTCATCCTCGGATGGATTTTTCAATTCATCGGACACGCGGTCTACGAGCACCGGCAGCCGGCGTTTTTCCGTAACGTCTTTCACCTGCTGATCGGACCGCTGTGGATTCTGAATGATGTGATTCCGGTCGTGAAGTAGCGCAGAGATCAGAGACAAGAGATCAGAGACAAAAAGCAGACGCACCCCGCCACCTGATCTCTGATCTCTTTGTCGCTGATCTCTGCTTCACTGCGCCTTCACGCACGCCCGAACGTGAGCAATCAGCTCCTGGATGTCGAACGGTTTCGGCAGCACGAGGAACGGCTCTCCCTTCATTCGTGCCTTGATCACGCCGGGCGATGCGGCGCTCGTCACGATGACACGCTTGAGCCGCTCGGGATCGTGTTCCGCCATCGTGCTTACGAAGACGAATCCGTCGAGGTTGGGCATCATGAGATCGAGAATGATCACGTCGTAGTCGAGGATTCCGAGCTTGAGCACGGCTTCGATGCCGTCGCAGGCGGTCTCGACTTGATACCCCTCGCGGCCGAGCACCTTCTTGACGAGGCGCTGAATCGCCGGATCGTCCTCAACGACGAGAACGGCGCAGTCCTTCGCTGGCTTATCACTCACCTTTGGTTTCCAGCCTCAACGGCAGCAAGAAGCGCTCCCGCCTTTGCGCGAGCACTACAATAACCAGATGCAGGCATACGGCTCCGACCGCGTCCGCCCGGGCGAAGGCGAGCAGTTCGTCCTGATGGCGCGCTTTCCGAAGCAGTGGACGCCGCGCGCCGCGAAGACGCTGACCAGCACCGAGTTTCCGGGGACGGCGGTGCTTTGGGAGGAGCGCTACTTCGAGGTTGTGGATGCCGAGGGATTGCCGCAGGGTGGGGTGAAATACGTGCTCGAGCCGTGGCGCGAGATGCACATCATGCGTACGACCGACCGCTACGACGAAGCGAGCGAAGCGGAACGGTTCGTCGAATGGCGCGCCGGATTTTCGCGCGAGCGCAAACGGAAATCGGCAAACGCGCTGGCATTGCTGACCGGACATCTGCCGGCCGCCGTTCAGGAAGAGTTGGGGCGCAATCTCGGTGTGTTGCCCAGGAGGCTGACGCTCATCTCCGTCGCTGGCGTCTACGCGGTCGTCATCGGGCTGATGCTCTGCGTCGTGGGCGGCGTGATCGAGCAGAATTCGCGGCCGCTCCTCTTCTACATTCTGACTGGGTACCTCTTCATCGAATCGTCCTTTCGATTCCTCGTGAGCTGGCTCGGCGGACGGCCGATGGGCTCCTCGCTCGGTCTGATCGCCTATCTCGTTTATTACTTCACGGTCGCCGATCGTACGCGGGCGGTCTCGCCATTTGCTGAGGAGAAAGGAATGTCGATCGCCTTCAGCGCGACGCCGGAGGATCGCGTTGCCAGCGATGCGCTGGTCATGCGCGAATCGCTCGTGACGCTGCTCAATCCCGCGGATCAGGCGCGCGTGGCAGAGCGCTTCGGCTACGACTACAAGCGCCAGTCCCGATTCATCGCCGCGGTGATCCTCGTCTTCGCATCGCTCGGCATCGCCACATCCATTCACAACCGCGCCGTCATCTCTTTTCTCCTCGCAACGATCCTCGCCGGCGAGCAGCTTTATCGGCTGACCGTCCTCGGGCGGCGCCCGGCCGGAAGCGTCCTGGGCATTCTGGCGCGGCCGTTTGTGCGCAAGCTGCTGTAGATTCGCGTCGATGCGCCGCCGTCACGCGTTGCTGCTCGCCGCCCTCATCGCGTTGGCGTTGGTCACCTGGCTGCGCATCCACCTCATCGATACGCTTCCCGATCAGGGCTATTTCGCGAAGTACCTGGCGTTCACCGACCGCATTCTGGCCGGCAGGATTCCGCGCGATCGTCTGGCCGATCTCAGCCCCGGCTATCTCTGGTTCGTTGTGTTGCTGCGCTCTCTCGGCGCCGGCATGATGGCGATTCGAACGCTGCAGATCGTCATGGTGAGCATCGCCGCAATCTGCTGCGGACTCGCCGCGCGCCGTTTCGGAACGATCGCCATGATCGCCGCGCCGGTGTTTCTATTAGCCAGCCGTGCCGCGCTCGTTTGCGCGACGGAAGCGGAGCCGGAGACGTTGATCCTTCTCCTGGTTAGCGCCGGTCTCGCGGCGCTTTCGTATTCGCACTCAGCTTCGGGAGCGCTCTTCGGACTGGCCGCTGCCTGCCGGCCGGTCGTCATGCTCGGTGCCGCGGCGATCGCGATCGTGGAGCGATCGTGGAAGTTGATCGTCGCGGCAATCGTCCCGCTTGTGCTCCTGCTGATCGTCAACATCGCGTTGACCGGCGAAGTCGTCCTGATGGATCCGGGAACGGTTTTCTACGAAGGGATGAACCCGAGCGCGACCGGCTACGAAGGCGTGCAGCCGCGAATCGTGAACGACATCGAGCGAACATCGATTGAGCCCGATTACCTGCACGTCGCCTATCGCATCGTGGCCTCGCGCTCCGCCGGCCGGCCGCTGACGCGCGCGGAGTCGAATCGCTTCTGGACGGGAAAGGCGCTGGCGTTCGTGCGCGCGTATCCGCGTGCCGCGCTCATGCTCACGCTGCACAAAGTGTTCTTCGCGATTCATAGTCACGACGCGTATGACCTGGCCACGATGGCGCGCAAGGACGCGCTGCTCGGCCGCTATCCGTTCCTCCCGTTCGGCGCCGTGCTCGCTCTCGCCGGCGCGGGGGTGCTCCTCGCGCGCGAGCGCCGCCGCGAGCTGCTTCCGTTCCTCGTCTTCGCGCTCGCCGGTTTCGCGGTCCTCGTCGCGTTTTACGTGACCGCTCGGCAGCGAAACGCCATCCTTCCTGCGCTTGCTGTGCTCGCGGCAGTCGGCGTCTCCGAGGTCATCGCGCGACGGCACCTGATCGCCGCCGTTGCCGTCATCATCGTCGCCATCCTCCTCGGCATCAACGGTCCGGCCCAGATCGAAGACACGAACGGCTGGCTCGGTGTCCGGAACGCGTTCGACGATGCGCTCACGCTCGAACAACAGGGCCGGTGGGCTGACGCCGATCGACTTCTCGCGCAGCTCGAGGCCGACGACTATCACCCGATCCGCGAAAATCGCGCCGTCCCCTCGGTCGCCTTCTACCGCGCCCGCGCCGCCCTCCACCTCGGCCACGATCCGCGCCCGCTGCTCGATCGTGCGACGTCCGAGGCGCCGGGGAACGAGCATGTGCTGGCGATGCGGGCGCGGCTCGGGGATGGCGAAGCGGGCAAGCTGCTGTTCGCACTGCACGATGCGATGACGGCGCGGCGGGCGTTGTCGGGGGGTGGGGAGTGGGAGCTGGCGGTTGCCGGGTTGGCCAGCAAATCATCGACTACTCCATCTCCCACCCCCCCTCCCCACATCCCACCCCTTCCG
>DATLVW010000212.1:0-7228 GCA_035577085.1 Thermoanaerobaculia bacterium | reverse complement strand
CCGTTCGCCGATCTTCTGCTCGAGCCGATGCCGCTCGCGCAGCAGGATGGGCAGTTCGATCTCAACGTGGAGATGAAAGAGGACGATCGCGGGCAACTCGTCGGCGCGTGGAAATACGCGGCCGATCTGTTCGACGCGCCGGCGATCGAGCGGATGGCCGCGCACTTCGAGACGCTGCTCGAGTCGATCGTGGCCGAACCGAATTGCGCAATCGGAGCGCTGGCGTTGCTCGACGCCGGCGACAGCCGCGAGGCGCTCGCGCGCGGTGCGGGAGAGGTGGCGGAACTGCCCGACAAAACGATCTGCGAGCTCTTCGAAGCGCAGGCGCTGCGGCGCCCCGATGCAGTCGCCGTCACCTGCGGCGACGACATCGTGACGTACGGCGAACTGCACGACCGGGTCGCCAGTCTGGCGCGCAGTCTCGTCCATCGCGGCGCGCGCCGGGACACCATCGTCGCTGTGCTCATGTCGCGCGGAATCGACTTCATCACCGCCCTCCTCGCGATCTCGAAAGCCGGCGGTGCGTTCCTCCCGCTCGACGCGCGTCACGCCTCGTCGCGAACGGCGCAGATCATCGAAGACAGCGGCGCGAAGCTCGTGATCGAGAGCATCGCGCACGAGCCGGCGGACGACGAACTGCCGCGCGTCGACGGGCATGATCTCGCGTATGTCATGTACACATCCGGCTCGACCGGCAAGCCGAAAGGCGTCATGGTCGAGCACCGAGGAATGGTCAACCACGTGCTGGCGAAGCTGTCGGACTTGCAGATCGGCGAGGACGGCGTGCTTGCGCAGAACGGTCCCCCGACCTTCGACATCGTGGTCTGGCAATGTCTCGGCCCGCTCGTAGTGGGCGGGCGCGTGGTGGTCTTTCCCGATGACATCGCGGAAGATCCTTCGAGACTGCTCGACGAGGTGGAAGCGCGGGGCGTGACGGTGCTGCAGGTGGTGCCGTCGATGCTGCGCGCGGTGCTCGACGACGAGCCGCGCGACCTCACCGCATTGCGCTGGATCGTGCCGACCGGCGAAGCGCTGCCGACGACGCTTTGCCGGCGCTGGCTTGCGCGCTATCCGCACATTCCCCTCCTCAACACCTACGGCTCGACCGAATGCTCGGACGATCAATGCCACTACGTGATCCGCAGCCTCGAGCAGGCGGACGAGGCGGTGGCCATCGCCTCGATCGGTACACCGATCGCCAACATGACCGCGCATGTGCTCGACGTGAATCTCCGTCCCGTACCTGCCGGCGTCGCGGGCGATCTCTACATCGGCGGCATCGGCGTCGGCCGCGGCTACGTCGGCGATCCCGAGCGCACCGCGGCATCATTCATCCCCGATCCATTCAGCGCACAGCCGAATGCGCGTCTTTATCGAACGCGCGATCTGGCGCGCCGTCGCGCCGACGGCAATCTCGACTTCCTCGGGCGCGTCGACGCGATGATCAAAGTGCGCGGCTTCCGCATCGAGCCCGGCGAGATCGAGGCGGCGCTCATGCAGCATCCCGCCGTTGCGGTGGCCGCGGTCGTCGCGCGCGAGCACCCGTCGCGAGACCGCGTGCTCGTCGCCTACGCCGTTCTGCGCGCCGGGACCACGGCGGTTCCCGACGAGCTGCGCCACTTCCTCGGCGAGCGCCTTCCTCAATACATGGTGCCGACCGTGATCACGTTTCTCGACGCACTTCCTCTGACCTCGAACGGCAAGCTCGATCAGAAAGGCCTGCCGTCGCCACAGTGGGACCTGACGGAGACGCAGGAGCTCGTGCCACCGCGGACCGCGGCGGAGAAGACGATCGCGTCGATCTGGTCGGACGTTCTCGGCCTCGAGCGCGTCGGCGTCACGCACGACTTCTTCGCGGTCGGCGGCGATTCGATCAAAAGCATTCAGATCGTCGCCCGATGCAAACGCGCGGGACTGGAGATCCGTCCCAGCGATCTGTTCCAGCAGTCGACGATCGCCGCGCTCGCCGCGCTGGCGGAGCGCAACTCGCGGCAAAGGAACGACACCGCGCACATCCCCGAATTCGAGCTCAGCCAGGAACACCTCGACCTCGCTCTCGCGCAGGTCGAGTTCGACCAGGCCTAGGGCAAACCACCACAGACCACCAAACCATGAGCGAAGTACGCCCTAAAGACACCTATCCGCTTTCCCCGATGCAGGAGGGAATGCTCTTTCACACCATTTCGGCGCCCGACACCGACGTGTATGTGCAGCAGCTCTCGTGTCGCCTCACCGGCGAGCTGCGCCTCGCTGATTTCGAGCGCGCGTGGCAGACCATCATGCAACGGCACCCCGTCCTGCGGACCGCGTTCGCGTGGCGCGGCCTGCCGCAGCCGCTGCAGGTCGTCGGCGAGCAGGTGCGCGTGCCGCTGGAGGTCCTCGACTGGCGCGGCGACGCCACAGACGAACGGTTGGACGCATTGCGCGCGAGCGAGCGGCTCGCTGCCTTCGATCTTCGCCGCGCGCCGCTGATGCGGCTCAAGCTCGTGCGTTTGTCGGAGAGCGCGCATCAACTGATCTGGACGTGGCACCACATCATCCTCGACGCCTGGTCGGTGCCGATCGTGATGGAGGAGCTTTTCGCGCTGTACGCGGGACTGGAAGAGCCGGAGCCGAGCCGGCCGTACCGCGACTTCGTGGCCTGGCAGCGCTCACGCGATCTTGCGGCGGCGGAAAGTTTCTGGCGAAAAGAGCTTGCGGATGTCCGCGAGCCGACGCCGCTCGGAATTGAGTTTCCGGCTCCGACAAACGACGGCTACGGCCTCGAGTTCCTGCCGCTGCCGGACGAGGAAGTCGAAGCATTGCGGAATGCCGCACGCCGCCTGCGGCTGACGTTGAACACGCTCGTGCAAGGCGCTTGGGCGCTGCTGCTCAGCCGCTACAGCCGGCGCGAGGAAGTGGTCTTTGGCACCGCCGTCGCCGGCCGCCCGCCGGAGCTCGCCGGTGTCGAGAAAATGGTCGGGCTGCTCGTGAACACGATCGCGGCTCGCATTCAGGTGCTGCCGGATAAACGCCTCGATGAATGGCTCGCCGAACTGCAGCACGACCAGGCGGAGTCGCGCCGCTTCGAATATGCGCCGTTGGCGCGCGTGCAGGGATGGAGCGGCGTTCCGCGCGGCACGCAGTTGTTCGACAGCCTGCTCGTTTTCGAAAACACCCCTCTCGACGTCGAGCGCCTGCGCGGCAGCGGCCTCGAGCTCGCCGGCTTCGATTTCGTCGAGCGGGCCAGTTTCCCGCTGACCGTGATGATGGAGATCCGCACGCACGGCAAGCTCGGCGTCGGTTATGACCGCAGCCGTTTCGATCGCGCGTCGATGCTTCGCCTGCTGTCGCACATGCGCACGCTCCTCGGGCAGATGTGCGCGAGCCCGGGCTTGCTCCTCCGCGACCTCGACCCGATGACGGATGCCGAGCACGTAGAACTGATCGAGTGGAGTCGCGAGCCGTTCGTATCACCGGCAACCGATGCCTCGATCGTTGAGCTCTTCGAGGCACAGGTCGCGCGGACACCGGATCAGACCGCGGCGATCTTCGCCGCCCCCGGCGGCGACGTCTCGCTTACGTACCGCGAGCTCGATGCGCGCGCGAACCGCGTCGCGCAGTGGCTGCAGACGAAAGGCATCACGCGCGGCGACCGCGTCGCGATCTGCATGGATGCGTCGCTGGAGCGTCTCGCGTCGATCCTCGGCGTGCTCAAGGCCGGCGCGGCGTACGTTCCGCTCGAGCCTTCCCTCCCCGAGGCACGCCTGCAGCAAATGATCGCCGACAGCGGCGCGCGGCTCGTGCTCACCGAGCCGCCACTCATCGCCGGAGATGCGAATGGTGCGATCACGCGGCCGGCCGCCGGCGACGTCGCCTACATTATCTATACGTCAGGATCGACCGGCCGGCCGAAGGGCGTTCCGATCACCCATCGCTCGCTGCGGCACCTCGTCGACGCGCAGATCGAGTCGTTCCAGATCGGAGCCGGCAGCCGCGTTCTGCAGTTCGCATCGCTCAGCTTCGATGCGTCCGTATCGGAGATCTTCACCGCATTGCTCGCAGGCGCGAGGCTTTACATGGCGCCGCGCAACTTGCTCCTCCCGTCGCACGAGATGCTGCAGTTGATGGAGCTCTGGGAGATCAGCGTCGTCACGCTACCGCCGTCGGTGCTCTCGCGGCTCCCCGAGTCGCGCCTGCCGTCGCTGCGGACGCTCGTCTCCGCCGGCGAGGCGTGTCCGGCCGATCTCGCCGAGCGCTGGTCGCGCGGACGACGCTTCCTCAATGCGTACGGCCCGACCGAGGTCACGGTCTGCGCAACCATCGCTGAGTACCGCGGCGGCAAGCCGACCATCGGCCGCCCGATGGGAGACGCGCGCGTCTACATCGTCGATGAGCAACTTCGCCCCGTTCCGATCGGTGTCGCGGGAGAAATGCTCGTCGGCGGACCGGGCGTGGCGCAGGGGTACTGGAATCGCCCCGAGTTGAGCGCCGTGAGCTTCCTGGATGATCCGTTCGCTGGCGGCAGGATGTATCGCACCGGCGATCTCGCCCGCTTTCTGCCGAACCGCGAGATCGAGTTCCTCGGACGCCGCGACGATCAGGTCAAAGTCCACGGCTTCCGCATCGAGCCCGGCGAGATCGAGGCCGCGCTGCGCGCTGACCCCTCAGTCGCACAGGCGGCCGTCGCTGTCGACGGTGACCACATCGTCGCGTATGTCGTACCGAGTCGATCGGCGCAGCCGGAGTGGTGGCCGTCGATCGCCGAGTACTTCGTCTATGACGACCTTGCGTATCACGCGATGACGAGCGACGAGCGACGTAACGAGAGTTATCGAGCGGCGATCCGCGACCACGTGCGCGACAAAGTCGTGGTCGAAGTCGGCACCGGTCCGGAAGCCATCCTGTCGCGGTTCTGCGCCGAGGCTGGGGCGCGCAAGGTCTACGCGATCGAGTTGCTGCCTGACACCTACGCCAAAGCGTGCAACCGCGTGCGCGAGCTTGGACTCGACGACCGCATCGAAGTGATCCTCGGCGATGCCACCAAGGTCGATCTGCCGGAGCCCGCGGACGTCTGCGTGTCCGAAATCGTGGGCGCGATCGGCGGCAGCGAAGGCGCCGCGATGATCATGAACGGCGTGCGGCACATGCTCCGCGAAGACGCCGCGATGATTCCGTCGCGGAGCACCACGATGTTTGCGCCGGTGCAGTTGCCTGAATCGCTGTTCGACGAGATGGCGTTCGGCGAATTGCCGGCGCGCTACGTCGAGCGCATCTTCGCCGAGGTCGGTCACGCGTTCGATCTGCGCCTCTGCGTGAAGGGCATCGGGCCGTCGCAACTGCTCGCCGCGCCGCAGGTATTCGAGGATCTCGACTTCCGCGGGCACACCGAGCCGGAAGTTCGCCATCAGGCCGGGCACGTGATCGAGCGCGATGGACGGATCGATGGATTCCTGGTCTGGCTCACGCTCGACACCGGCGGCGGCGAGCGCATCGACATCCTCGAGCACGAGCACTGCTGGCTCCCGGTGTTCTTCCCGCTGCATGACTCGCTCGACGTGCGCGCGGGCGATTGCATCAAGTCGTCGTGCGGCGCGATCGTGCGAGGCGACGCTCCGCATCCCGACTACTTTCTCGAAGGAATGCTGTCGCGCGGAGAGGAGACGATTCCCTTCCGCCACGAGTCGCCGCGGCACGGCCACGCGTTCCGCGCCACTCCGTTTTACAGCCGCTTCTTCGCCGGAGGCACGGTCCCCCGCTCCACCGGAAGAAAGGATCGTCTTCGCCGGCGGCTGCCTGACTACATGCTGCCCGACGTCTTCGTCGAGCTCGACGAGCTGCCGCTGCTGCCGAGCGGAAAGCTCGATCGCCGCGCTCTGCCATCCGCCGCGCCGCCGAAGCAGCGAGCCGAGGTCGTTCCACCGCGCAGCGAGACCGAGCGCGCCATCGCCAGCATCTGGCGCGACCTCCTGCAGATCCAGGACGTCGGCCTGCAGACGAATTTCTTCGATCAGGGCGGGCACTCTCTACTCCTGCTGCAGGTGCAGGACCGCGTCAAGCGTGACCTCGGGTTCGACGTCACGGTGACGGACCTCTTCAATCACCCGACCGTCGAAGCGCTGGCCGGACGCCTGATCCGCCCCGCCGCTCGTCCGCTCGACGACCAGACGAAGCAACGCGTCGCCGCGCGCCAGCAGGCGCTCGGCAGAGTCAATCCTCGCCGCGCGGCGGCAACGAAAGAGGAGACGCAATGACGGCGCCGGAAGCGATCGCTGTCGTCGGCCTGGCCTGCCGCTTTCCGGGAGCGAGCACGCCTGACCAGCTCTGGCGCAATCTCCGCGATGGCGTCGAATCCATCACCTTCTTTACACCGGAGGAACTGCAGGCGGCCGGCGTTGACGCGGCCCGTATGAGCGACCCGCGCTACGTCGCCGCGAAAGGCGTCATCGAGGAGGCGGACGGCTTCGACGCAGGCTTCTTTGGCTTCAGCCCGCGAGAGGCAGCGCTCATGGATCCGCAGCAGCGCGTCTTCCTGGAGACCGCGTGGTCGGCGCTCGAAGACGCGGGCTACGACGCGAAGAACTTCCCGGGGCCGATTGGGGTCTTCGCGGGCAGCATCCTGAGCGTCTACCTGGTCCGCAATCTCTGGCCGAATCGCGACGCGATGGCCACGGCCGGCAATTTCCAGATCGCCGTCGGCAACGATCCGACGTTCCTCGCCACGAGCACGTCGTATCAACTCGATCTGCGCGGGCCGAGCGTGAGCGTCGGCACCGCCTGCTCGACGTCGCTCGTGGCCGTACATCTCGCCTGTCAGAGCCTACTCGCATTTGAGAGCGATATGGCTCTCGCCGGCGGGGTATCGATCCATCTGCCGCTCGTCGGCGGATATCGATACGAAGACGGCGGGGTTCTCTCCCCCGATGGCCACTGCCGCCCGTTCGATGCCGCGGCGCAAGGCACCGTCTCGAGCGACGGCGCCGGTGTGGTCGTGCTGCGGCGGCTGTCGGATGCGGTCCGGGATCGCGACACGATACTCGCCGTGATCCGCGGCTCGGCGATCAACAACGATGGGCGAATGAAGGTCGGCTACACCGCACCGAGCGGCGACGGCGAGTCGCGCGTTATCGCGGAGGCGCTGGCGATGGCCGGCGCGGAGCCGGAGTCGATCTCGCTCATCGAGACCCACGGTGCCGCCACGCCGCTGGGCGATCCGATCGAGGTTGCCGCGCTCGTCGACGCGTTCGGC
>DATLVW010000211.1:0-10989 GCA_035577085.1 Thermoanaerobaculia bacterium | reverse complement strand
CCTGATCGCCTTCGCCGCATCCACGGCGCCGATCGACTATCCGAAAACGAAGAAGGTCGAGCAGGTCGACGATTATCACGGCGTCAAAGTCGCTGACCCGTACCGCTGGCTGGAAAACGACGTGCGGACATCGAAGGATGTCGCCGACTGGGTCGCCGCCGAGAACAAGATCACGTTCGACTACCTCGGCGCGATCCCCGAACGCGAACCGATCCGCAAGCAGCTCACCACGCTCTGGAACTACGAGAAGTACACGGTTCCCTTCAAGCGTGGCAGCCGCTACTTCTTCTCCAAGAACAACGGCCTCCAGAATCAGTCCGTCGTCTACACCGTCGACAAGTGGACCGACACGCCGCGTGTTCTCCTCGATCCCAACACCTGGTCGAAGGATGGCACCGTCGCCCTCGGCGGACTGGCCATCAGCGATGACGCCAAGTACGCCGCGTATGCGACGGCCGAGGCGGGATCGGATTGGGAAGTCATCCGGGTGGCCGATGTCGCCACCAGCCAGCCGCTTTCCGACGAGATCAAGTGGGTGAAGTTTTCCGGCATCTCGTGGACGAAGGACGATAAGGGATTTTTCTACTCGCGCTTCCCGGCCGTCGAAGCAGGGAAGGCCTACCAGAGTCTGAACCGCGATCAGAAGGTTTACTACCACCGCCTCGGCACGCCGCAGTCCGACGACGTCGTGGTCTGGTACGACGCCTCGCAGCCGGAGTGGAACTATGGCGCCGAGGTCTCGGAAGATGGCCGCTACCTGATCATCACCACGACCCAGGGCACCGCGGCAAAGAACCAGGTCCACGTCAAGGATCTTCAGGATCCCTACGCGATGCCGGTGGCGGTCGTCGACAAGATCGAGAACGACTATTCATTCGTCGGCAACGATGGGCCGGTGCTCTACTTCCGCACCGATCTGAAGGCGCAGAAGGGCCGCCTCATCGCCATCGATCTGCGCAATGCCGGGCGCGAGAACTGGAAAGAGCTCATTCCCGAGAGCGACGCCAAGCTGCAGGCAGTCAATTACGTCGGACACCGTTTCGTCGCCGACTATCTCCGCGACGCCCATAGCGAGATCCGCCTCTTCGATACCGGCGGCAAGCTCGTTCGCACCGTCGAGCTCGACGGCATTGGATCCGCCAGCGGATTCAACGGCCGCTCCGACGACAACGAGACGTTCTACAACTTTGCCAGCTTCGCCACGCCTCCCAGCGTCTACCGCTACGACCTTGCCAGCGGCGAGAAGCAGCTCCTCTTCCGCGCCAAAGTGGCGATGAAGCCTGAGGACTACGTCGTCACACAGGTCTTCTACACGTCGAAGGACGGCACGAAGGTGCCGATGTTCATCTCGCACAAGAAGGGACTCAAACTCGACGGCAACAACCCGGCGCTTCTCTACGGATATGGCGGTTTCGACATCTCCATGACGCCGAGCTTCTCCATCTCGCGCCTTACCTGGATGAACATGGGCGGCGTCTATGCCGTGGCCAACCTGCGCGGCGGTGGCGAGTACGGAGAAGCGTGGCACGAAGGCGGGATGAAGCTGCACAAGCAGAACGTCTTCGACGACTTCATCGCCGCCGGCGAGTACCTCGTCAAGAACGGCTACACGAAGCCGGCCAAGCTGGCCATTCAGGGCGGCAGCAATGGCGGCCTGCTGATCGGTGCGGTCGAGAACCAGCGCCCCGACCTCTTCGGCGCAACGTTGCCGGCTGTCGGCGTGATGGACATGCTTCGCTTCAACCAGTTCACCGCTGGCCGTTACTGGGTCGACGATTACGGCTCATCCGCCAACGCCGACGAGTTCAAAGCGCTCTACGCCTACTCGCCGTACCACAACGTCAAAGCAGGAACGAAGTATCCGGCCACGCTGATCACCACCGCCGACACCGACGATCGCGTCGTCCCCGGACACAGTTTCAAGTACGCGGCGGCAATCCAGGAAGCGCAGGCCGGCCCGGCCCCGGTACTCATCCGCATCGAGACCCGCGCCGGACACGGCGGCGGCAAGCCGACCGCGAAAGTCATCGAAGAAGTAACCGATCAACTCGCATTTCTAGTGAAGAACCTCAGCATGAAGCTGCCGCGGGGGTTTTGAGGCAGTGGTCAGCGATCAGAGACAAGAGATCAGGGCATGAACCCGCAATCTCTGACTTTTCTGATCGCTGATCTCAAGTCGCTGTTTTTATGAAGGAGAAGGAGATCAGAGACAAGAGAGCAGGACATGAAGCTGATCTGTTCGTCTTCCTGATCTGTCTCTAGTCTCTGATCTCTGAATCTCTAGTCTCTGATCTCTGAATCTCCAGTCTCTGATCTCTCATCAACCAGGAGTCCACATTGAAAGACATCGTCATCCTCGACGGCGCTCGCACGCCGATGGCCGAATACAACGGCGCATTCAGTGACATCAGCGCCATCGACCTCGCTGTCGTCGCTGCGAAAGAAGCGCTTTCGCGCAGCGGCGTCGCACCCGAAGAAGTGAATCATGTGATCGTCGGCAACGCACTGCAGACTTCGGGCGACGCCATCTACGGTGCGCGTCACGTCGGTCTCAAAGCGGGCGTCCCCAAAGAAGTGCCCGCGCTCACGCTCAACCGGCTCTGCGGCTCCGGCATCCAGTCGATCATCAGCGCCGCCGAGCAGATCCAGCTCGATGAAGCGACAACCATACTCGCCGGGGGCATGGAGAACATGTCGCAGGCGCCGCATGTGATCCGCGGGGCGCGCAAAGGGCTGAAGCTCGGACAGGGCGCGCTCGAAGACTCGCTGATGGTTGCCCTGCTCGACAGCTACGTCGGCCTTTACATGGCCCAGACCTCCGACAACCTCGCGCGCAAATACAGCATCTCGCGCGAAGAGCAGGACCAGTTTGCGCTGCAGAGCCAGAAGCGCGCCGCCGAGGCGGAAAGCGCTGGACGGTTGAAAGAAGAGATCGTCGCCGTGGCGGTCGGCCGCAAAGGGGAGTTGTTCACCTCCGACGATCACCTGCGGCCCGACACCACGATGGAAGGCCTCGCCAAACTGAAGCCTGCCTTTGCCAAGGACGGCTTCGTCACCGCCGGCAACGCCAGCGGCATCGTCGACGGCGCCGCGATGGTCGTCGTGACGAGCGCCGACAACGCGAAGAACAAGAAACCGATCGGCCGCATCGTCTCCTGGGGCATCGCCGGATGCGCTCCCGACATCATGGGCATCGGTCCCGTGCCGTCGACAAAGATCGCACTGAAGAAGGCGGGGATGTCGCTGAACGACATCGATCTGATCGAGATCAACGAAGCCTTCGCCGGCCAGATCCTGGCCGTATCGAAAGAGCTCGGCATCGACACGGCCAAGCTCAACGTCAACGGCGGCGCCATCGCCCTCGGACACCCACTCGCCGCCTCGGGAACGCGTCTCGTGATCACGTTGCTCTACGAGCTTCGCCGCCGCCAGAAGCGCTTCGGCCTCGCCTCGGCATGCATCGGCGGCGGCCAGGGCATCGCCATCATCGTGGAGAGCATCCAGTAATGCGCGTTGGAACGCTGGCGTCCCGCCGGCTGGCCCGGCGGCGTCCCGCCGCCGCGTTCTGCGTTGGGCTGCTGTTTTTAATCGCCGCTGCTAACGCCCGCGCCGTAGAAACCGTCCGCATCGCCCCCGTCATCAACGCTCCCGCCGGTGTCGTCGTTCACGGCACCGCGGAGCTGCACATCGCCGGAACCAGCACCATCCGCGACCTCGACAGCACCGTTCTGACGACGAAGCGCATCGCCAGCGCCGACCGCGAGGAGTACAGCGATACCACGCTCTCGCGCGACGCCGCCGGCTCGCGCTTCCGCCGCGTCTACGGCCGCGTGATCCACGAAGAGGAATCGGGCAACACCTTCGGCGTCATGAACGGCCGTTCGCTGCTCTTCGTCATGAAGGGGAGGAACGTCACCGTCACGCCGGACACAGGACCGGACCTTACCGTCGACGAGACGATGGGGCTCACCGAGCTGGCGCAGCGCGCCCTTCGCGTCGAGTCGGCCAACTTCTGCATCGCGCCGTACGCGCTTACCGTCGGCGCGTCGTGGAACGTTCCCGCCTCGCTCCTCGCCGATTGCTACGACGAGCTCGGACACGTCGTGAAGACCATCCCAGGCCGAGGAACCTTGCGGGCGATCGAAAACCAGGATGGCCACCGCGTCGCCATCATCGAGCTCTCCTTCGTCCGCTCCATCGACTCGATGGGCGAGATCAAATTCGATTCCCTCGCCGACGCCGCAGTCACCTCAAAGATCGAAATCACGCTCGATCAACCAGTGAAATGGCGCCGCCTCACCCTCACCACCCTCTCCGGTGTCTCCCACCCCAAAGGCCTGGCCAAGCCCTCGGTTACGATCGCACTGCAGGCCACGGAGACGGTGACCTCTGCGCCATAAGCCTGAGATCAGAGACAAGAGATCAGGAGATCAGAAGATCAGAGATCAGAACAGGCGCGACCTGATCTGATCTCTTGTCTCTTGTCTCTTGTCTCTTGTCTCTTGTCTCTTGTCTCTTGTCTCTTGTCTCTTGTCTCTGCTCTCTTGTCTCTGCTCTCTTGTCTCTGCTCTCTTGTCTCTGCTCTGAGTTAAACTCCCGCCCCGGCCCAACCTCCCAATGAACAAACGAAACGCGATCAAGCTCGCGATGCTCCTCGTCCTCGCCGGAGGCGTTGCCGCGCTCTACTTCACACCGCTGCGCGCCTACCTCACTAAAGCGCACATCAACGACTTCATCGCATGGCTGCGCGGACTCTGGTACGGCCCGATCGTGCTCATCGTCCTCTACGCCGCCGGCTGCGTCTTCGCGCTGCCCGCCAGCATCTTCGTCATCGCCGCCGGCGTGATCTGGGGCTGGAAGCTCGGTGGGCTCTACGCCATCATCGGCGGCTTCCTCGGCGCCATCGCCGCCTACTACGTCGGCGGCTTCCTCGGCGAGGGTCTGCTCGACAAATTCGGCAGCGTCGGCCGAGGAGTACGCAAGCAGGTCGAGAGCTCAGGCTTCCTGTCGATGCTCATCGTGCGCCTCATCCCCGGCCCGCCCTTCGCCGTCTGGAACTACGCCGCAGGCGTCGCCAAGATGCGCTTCCGCGACTACGCCCTCGCCACGCTTATCGGCATCATCCCGTCCCACCTCGTCTTCACCTACTGCGCAGACTCCCTCGTCAACGGCACCATGACCCAGGGCGACGCCCTCAAACGCCTGGCCATCGTCTGCGCCCTGCTGCTGGCTCTGATTCTGATTCCGCTCTACATCAAGAAGCGGATGGGCGTGAAGCCGATCGAGTAGGGATCTCGCAACGCCATATCGATAATGGCCCGGTAGCTTTCGATGACCACGCTCCTCTACTTTCACGGCTTCGCATCGTCTCCCGCCAGCGCGAAGATCACCGCGCTTCGCCCGATGCTCGAGCCGGAGATCGAGCTGATCACACCCGACCTCAACGTCCCCTCGTTCGAAGCGCTCGACTGGAACGCCATCGTCGAGCACGCGATGAATGTCGCACACGCCCATCCTCCCGATCTCATCGCCGGCAGCTCGATGGGCGCCCTCGTCGCCCTCGCCATTGCCCAACGCGGCATCATCGCCCCCATGGTCCTGATCGCCCCAGCCCTCGGCATCGCCGACCGCTGGCGCACACTACTTCCGGACGGCGACCCGATCCTCGTCTTCAATCACGCCCGCAACGCCGAGGTTCCGATCCACCGGAAGTTCTTCGAACAGATGTTTCAGGTGCGCGTCGACCGCAATCCTCCGCCATCGCCCGTCACCGTGATCATGGGCCGCAACGACGAAAGCGTCCCCTTCGATCTCGTCGAGAACACCTGGCGCCAGTGGCAGCCAAGCCTGGCCCCCTCCTCGAAATTCATCGCTATCGAAGAGGGCGATCACGGCCTTACCGCGCACGCCGCGCTCATCTCAGGCGAGATCCGGGCAGCGATTCCAGGACGCTCATGAAAAGGAGCGTCGACGTATGCAATCGCGCCCGCAGCCCACGCGGTCCGTGCGCATCGCAGCGGGAATGCTCCCTCCGACCATCAGGTTAACCGCGCTTGACACCGCGAGACAGCCCCGGCTACCCTCGCGCTCCCACCATCTGGCGCATTCGTCTAGGGGTCCAGGACGCCGCCCTCTCACGGCGGTAACACGGGTTCAAATCCCGTATGCGCTACCAATAGCGAATCTCAACGTAGATTTGCTTCTCGCCTCCGAGTTTCCTTTGACATCAACGCGCGTGACCAATTGTCGATTGCTGACTCTTTCTTCGGAGACGGAAACCATCGATTGCGATCCGCAGGTTATCAAAGCCTTCTCTAAACGAGCCTTTGGCGAGGTGTATGAACCTGCGCTCTCTTCGAAGAGCGCGTTGAGTAATCGGCATGGTCCGGAACGATCCTGATATACTTAAAATTGTTCCACGCATGTTCGAATTAAGGAGTCTCGGGCACAGTACTGCAGCGGCGACGATCGTCACGCTCTCACTGTTTGCGTCGGACCTCCGCTTTCACGCAACCGCGGTCCCCGACTCCGGGACCGTTCGTCTGACGTGGAGCGCACCCGGATGTTCGAGCGCCTACGTCACCGGGGCGGGAGTCCGCGCGGCCGACAGCGAAGCGGTGATTCACGCCTCGCTCGATGGTGAGTACACGCTCGTTGCGGATTGCGGCGGAGCGGTTCGTACGTCCTCCGCCAAGGCGCGGTATCGAGGCGCGCGCGGCATGTTCGAAGAGTGGCCGACGCTGGCGGACTTCCACGCCGCGAACGAACAGCGCCGGACGGTGCAGAACGCGTCACGGTTCGCCGAAAAACTGCATGACGTGCTACAGGGGGCTCTCGGCTTCTCCGTCTATGAACACTTGCTGCCCGACGGCAGGCTGCGATTTCTCACCAATCCGCGCGAGCTGCCGTCCGGGCGGCAGACGTCTGAGACGAACATCCGCAACCGCCGAACCGCTTTTCTCGTCGACGTTACCTTTCCGCGGAGAGTCCCCGGCACTGCATTGATCGCCATTTCGACTGCTATCCAGACGCGGCGCAAGCTCGAGTCGACCTGGCGGCCGGAGAGCAGCGACGACATTTTTCGCGAGCACGAACACCGCCTCGTTGCGCTCCTGCCGGCAGAGTGATGGCCATTCGAGATCAGCGGCGCGTTCTTCTTTTCCTATGGTTCGGCGGCTTTGCTTCTCTTCTCGTCTATATCTATGCACTCTACCTCGCGGACTGGATCGGGCCTGAGTCGTTCGCCGGCGCGCTGTCGACGCTCAGTGCCGCATTCGGCCCGTACTTAGGCGCCATGCTGACGTTCTTCTGGACGGCGGCCGCACCGGCGAAGAAAGCGGGACCGGATCCGAAGACCGCATGGGCCGCGGCGCTGTGCGGGTCTGCGCTGTGGATCGCCTCCGTGGCGGCGCTGCTGTTACAGCCGCTCTTAGGTCACGTGTCGATGGAGGAGACCCTCCCGCGCATCGTGAGCACGACCGCGTTCCTCTCATGGATCGTCGCCGGCGCGATCGGCTACTACTTCGCGGCGTCTCAGAAATGAAAGCCGCCGCGCTCGCCTTCCTTTCCGTCCTCGCCGCGACTGCGGCTGTCGCGGGCGAGGTCAACATCCACGTCCTGGCCATCGGGGTGAAGGGATATCCGAACTATCCAGCCGATCATCGCCTGGAGTACACCGACCGTGATGCCGCGGCCTTCGCTGACTTCTGGACGCGCCAGGCCGCCGCAAACGGCTTGTCGGTGCACGTCACGAAGCTCCTCGGCGGCGAAGCGACCCGCGGCGAGATCCACAAGGCCATCCAGAGCCTCGACACCGCGCGGCCCGACGACCTCGTTTTCATCTTCTTTGCCGGCCACGGCGAGATGGAGCGGGACGACGCATACCTGATGCCGTACGAGGCCTCCAACACGGCGCCCGCCGCGTACGGATACCGAGTCGACGAGTTCATTCACGAGCTGCGCAAGTGGATCTCAGCGCGGCATGTAGTCATCTTCATCGATGCCTGTCATGCGGGCGGTGCGATTCCGGACGCCGGAAGCCGCGGCGACAACGGCAACATCACCGAGCGATTCCGATCCGTCTGGAAAGAGCAGCTTCTCGGCACCGATTCGACATTCGTCGCCTTTCTATCGGCCGGCAGCCGCGAAGTGGCGTGGGAAGACCCGGCGCTTCGACACGGCGTTTTCACGCACTACCTGCTGGAGGGACTGGCAGGGGCGGCGGACGGGAAGCCGTTTGGCGACGGCAATGGCATCGTCACGACGGGAGAGCTTTACGAGTTTCTTCGCCGCCAGGTGGCGGAGCGCACGGCCTCGGCATTTCCGTCGAAGCAGACGCCGGTCATCTCTCCGAATTACAACGAAAAGC
Organism: Thermoanaerobaculia bacterium; assembly: GCA_035577085.1. Lineage (GTDB taxonomy): Bacteria > Acidobacteriota > Thermoanaerobaculia > Gp7-AA8 > Gp7-AA8 > JADGNZ01. The sequence continues at coordinate 2,621 of DATLVW010000211.1, read as the reverse complement.
TGCCGCTGACGGTCCTCAGGAAGCCGTCAGCGGGCGCGCCGGCTGAGGCACCGTTGCGCGCGGATTCTGGCGTCGTCGACACCAAATTTCCGCTCCTGCCACGTGATGATGGCGCGCCGGCGGCGCCGTCGGGTGAGGCGGCAACACTCCTGAAAAAGGCGCGTACAGTGGTGGAGAGCGATGATCTGTTCTGCTTTCACCACCCGGTCGAAAATGATCTTCTCTCGTGGCTCTACTACGGCCAAATCGCCGCATACGACGCGGCAAATCAGAGCCTAAAGATCGAGGAGTCGCCTTGGGGTCATTTCTATCGCGGCGTCGCGTTGGCGCGGCTGCGGGCCTTCGAGCCAGCCTTGGCTGATCTGACGAAAGCCGAAGAGGGCTTTCGCGAGGTGAAGGCGGAGGAGTTGGCGACGCGCACGGCGCGTATGAAGGATCTCATTTTCCAGTGGCGCCGACTGCCGGCCGCGACGCAGCAGCCGGCGACGAACGCATGCTCCGTCGACGCCAGCCGCACCGTATGCGAGCTGTCCGAGCGCTTCGAACATCCGGAAGAAGCGGCCGCTCCGCCGCCTGCGTCCGTGGTCGACAAGCTGGCGGCGCTCCTCGATGCGCCGCGATGCCGCGACTGTATTACCGCGGCAATGTCGCCGCAGATCGAATGCGGAGAATGGATTGCATCGACACTCACCGAGGCGGCGCAGGCGGCGCGCGCGTACGACGTTTTGCTGAAGGCCGCATTGCGGGAAGGTCAGGTGCGCGACGCCGCACGGTTTGCGCGCGAACGATACCTCCGGCTGATCGTGATCGGCAGGAGGGACGAAGCGCGACAGGTGGCGACAGCTCACGGCGCGTTGTGGGACGACTTCGACCTCTCGCGCATCGCGCTTGCGGAAGCGTTCGACACCTCTGCGTCGGACCGCGACTTCGAAACGAACGTGGTCATCACGCGCCTCGATGCGGCCACGAAACGATCGATCACCGACGTCCGCGCAGCGGCACGCCGCCACCACGCTGCTCTGGAAGTGCTGTCGAAATCGCTGGTCGAAGCGGCTGCTCCCATCGACAGCTCGGAGCCCGCCGTCGTGAAGGCGCTGTCCGAGGGAGAAGGGCGCATTCCGTTGCAGCGGCTGGAATGGCTTCTGAAGGCGGATGCGGTCTCCGTCCAGGAATTGTCCGCCGCCCGCCGTGCCCTCTTCGCCGCGATCTCGGACGATTTCGCGCGCCTGCCGTCCGCTCCGACGAAGCTCCCGCGCCTCCTGGCGCTGACCAGGCGCGTCAGCGAGATTCCTCACCAGTACCTTCGCTACGCCGAGATCGACTTCACACCCGGTGCGGCGGAGAAGGTGGTGGAGATGCTGTATTCGGTGGCGCTCGACTACGCGATTCGGAGCGGTCGCGATCCGCAGCAGTACATTCTGAACGCTGATGACTTCCTGCCGGCGATCACGGCAGGATATCGGCCGGTGGCGGTAGCCGTCAGCTCCGGGCTTCGCAGGGACGACAACGACAAAGTGGCGTTTCAGCTCGCCCAGCGCATCGATGCCGAGGACTGGTTTCAGGACACGGCTGGCTTCACTCAAATCGTCATGAAGGTGTATCCGTGCCTCTTCGTTCCTCACCGCGACGTTTCCAAATGCTTCACGGACGCCGCTTGGTCGATGCTGGACCTCGCGCATCTCGCGCCGCAGTTCAAGGCGGTCACTGACGCCAACGAGCGCGTGAAGCAGCAGGGTGCGCAGGAGTTCACGTCAGGCGCGACCGGCGACGAGCTCGTGCTGTGGCGCCATCTCCGGCTGATAGCCAACGAGCTACCGAAGGTGCTGGCCGAAGGCAACTATACCGACGTGCAGCGGTTCGTCGCGGCGGCGGTGTACATCGGCATCCATGAAGGAGGGGACATCGCGAAGGTCTCCGGCCTGCCGGCTCACGAGGGAAGCGACGGAACAGACTTGCAGAAGAGCCCCTCCATGGACGCGCAGGCGAAGGAGCTCATTTCCGCGTTTTATCTGCTATGGCAGTCCGCGCATACCGATCCGTCGCCCGATCTCGGCGCGCGGGCACGGACGCTCGCGATACGGGCCAGAAACCCGATCGCGCGCGTTCTGGCGATGGCGGTCCCCGGTGTCTATCTCGGCATGTCGCGCTACGAAATCCGGTCGTTCCTGGCACTGATGAACGTCGGCCCTGCGGAGCCGAATCAGTTGAGCCTTCCGCATTTCGCGGTTCTTGCCGCCATGATCGACGCCGCTCTAAAGAAGCCACAGTTGAAGTACGACGCCCTCCGCACGCTCGCGGAGTACCTGCCCGATGACGACGGTCCCGCCGACTACGTGGCCTGGGTACCGGTCGACCCGAACCACGAGACGATCGCCGCGGCGATGCAGCCAGCCGGTTATCCGAGCGCCGGAGGGTGCCGTCACATCGACATGAACGTCGGCGCCAAGGATGAAGGCGACGATCTTCTCGTCATTATCCACGTCGCCTGCGTCTCCGTCGTACAGATGAAATGGTCGCTGCTCTCGATTGCGGCCGCCAGAGAGCAACGGTGGGACGAGGTCGCCGCGGCTCTCGACGTCCTCGAAGCGCGCGGCAATGCCCCCTTTGGAGCGCGGCACCTC
>DATLVW010000210.1:0-3062 GCA_035577085.1 Thermoanaerobaculia bacterium | reverse complement strand
CAACTTCGACCAGGTGTAGTGCGTGCCGAAGTCGAAGCGGCCCGGCGTCCAGCGCGCCTGCAACTGCACGCCGCGATACTGGCGCACCATGTTGTTGCTGTCGCGGACGAGCTGCAGATCGACGGGGATGCCGAGGGGCGTGTTCACTTTTTGCGTGGCGGTGGTGACGCTGGCGGCGTAGAAATCACGCCAGTCGCGATGAACGTAATCGGCACGAACGAAACCGTTCCTGCCGATCTGCGCGCCGTATCCCGTCGTGAATTCGCGAACCGAGGGAGAGGCGAGCGATCCGTCGAAATAGGTGGCGAAGCCGGGAATCGTGCGCGAGCCGTTCGCGCGCAGATTCGCCGCGGTACGGTTGGCCGTGCCGCCCTGCGTGCTGTTAAAGAAATCGAAGATGCGCCGGATCGCGTCATCCATCGGCACGGTCAGCGACGTGTTGTTGATGGCCGGACCTTTGTAAGCGAAATCGATGGCGGCAGCATTGCCGGCCGCCTGATTCGACGACGCGATATTGTCCGCGATGCGCGAGGCGTACTCGCCGAACGAAACGCTGAATCGATGCCGTCCGTCGCCGCGAAGATCGTATTGCGCGGAGAGCCGCGGCGAGAGTTTCGAATCATCCGAGCTGACTGTGCCATCGGCATCCACAGCGTGATTGCGGTCGAATCGTGCGCCGATCATCAGCGTCAGGCGCGACGTCGCGCTCCACGTGTCGTTAACGAACGCGGAATCGGTGCGCAGGTCGTTCGCGCTCGCGGGGGTGAGGATCGGCGTCCAGCGGATGAAGGTGCCGCCGCCGTTCGCGTTCGACGGGGTGATGACGGGATAGATCACGCCGTTGCTGTATTGCGCCTTCGTGACGAAGATCGAGAAGTCGCTGCCCGATTGATGATTGTTCGCGTAGCGGCTCTCGGTGAATCGGTCGACACCGGCGACGAGGTCGTGGCTGCCGAACGACTTCGCATCGAAGAAGTCGTGAGCCTCGAGCAGAACATCCTTGTTGTTGCGGCGCTCGGCGTCGCAGATCTCGCAGAGCGACGGCGAGTGGAAGCGCGTGTTGTTGTTATTGCGGTCGAGAAGGACGGTGCCCGCGATCAGATCTGTAGTCGGCGAACCGCTCCGGTCGGAGAACTTGCGCGCCGAGTAGTGGCCTTCCAGCAGCAGGTTCGTGGCGGCCATGCCGTTGTAATGGACGGCCACAAGCGACTCGGGATCGGTGCGCGTGGTGAGACTGGCCTCGTCGTAAAGATTCGCCGAGAAGCGCGCGTTGGTTCCTTTCGTGTTGACGCCGAACCATGACGCGGCCAGCGTTTGCCGCGCACCAATCTGCGACGTCAGTTTCGCTTCGTATCTCTTCTGATCATTCCCCTCGGCATAACTGATCGCCGGCGATGCGGGCGAGATCGGATTCGTCGTCGATGCCGGAATGGAGACCGTCTGCCGCGACGTGTCGTTCTTTGCCAGCCGGCCCGCGCCGAAGAACCAGAGATGATCGCGAATGAGGAAGCCACCGAGCGTCCCTTCGCCGACGTGATTGAGGTTGTTCTCGCGCGCTTCCAGCGCCGGCGACTGCGCCACCCACGCCGGATTACTGAGCGAATCGCGCAACGAGCCGGCTAACTCATTGCCACCCGACTTCGTGATGCTGTTGACGACGCCGCCACTGAACCGGCCGTACTCCGCCGAGATCGCGCCGGTCAATACGGTCGTCTCCTGGATGGCATCCTCGACATACATCGGCCGCATCTGCCCGCGCGTCTGCTCCGTGACAGCGACGCCGTTGACCAGCACGAGGTTGTCGTATCCGGGACCTCCGGAGATGTAGAGCTCCCCATTCGCGAGCGTGTTGCCGTTGACGCCCGGCGCGAACTGCGCGGTTGCAAGCTGATTACGCTGAATCGGCAGCCGCTCGATGAACGGCAGCGTCATGTTCGTGGAGATCTGCGGACTCTCGATCACCGAGGGCGCTGCGGCGGTAACAGTAATCGCCTCGCTCGTCCCGGCCGGCTTCAGCACCGCATCGACGCGCGATGTCTGCGAAAGCCGGAGCGACGAACGCAACCGCTGCGTCTCCATGCCGCCAAACGTCATCGAGATCGCGTACTCGCCTGGCGGCAACGCGGAAAAGCTGTACGCGCCGCCGTCGCCAGTGATGGTCTGTCGCGTCCCCTGCAACTCCGGCGAGGAGATCGTCACCACCACGCCCGGCAACGCCCGCCCCTCGGCAGTCACGATACCCGTGAGCGAAGCGCTGGTCTGGCCGAAAAGCGAAACCGTGAAGAATGAAAGCGAGCAAACCAACGCCGCGATGGCTCTCTTCATTGTCGATCCTCTCCCGATGAATTGAAGGATGGATCGATGATAACGCGTTGCCGCTGCCAGACGAAGATTTCGGGAGCAACCGGCGCCACCCCAAGATCTTGCTCGCATGCGATAATTCGTCTCGATGTCCGTACCACTTCACCACAGCAACTTCACGTATGCGGATTACCTCGCAATCGAGGCCTCGAGCAACATCAAGCACGAGTTCCTCGGCGGCCAGATCTACGCGATGGCCGGTGGCACGCCGGAGCACGCAGCCCTCGCCGCTGCGGCGATCGGATTGCTCTTTGCGCAACTTCGCGGCGGCAACTGCCGCGTGTACGACGCCGATCTGCGCGTGCGCACGCCGTCCGGTCTGGCCACGTATCCGGACATCACGATCATCTGCGGGCCCAGCGTGCGCGATGAAGACGACCTGCAGGCGGTCACCAATCCCACGCTGATCATCGAGGTCCTGAGCCGGAGCACCGAGGATTACGACACGGGCGACAAGTTCGAGCATTACAAGACGCTTCCGTCTGTGAAGCAGTACGTCCTCGTGTCGCACCGCGACCGTTCCGTCGAAACCTGGACACGCGAAAACGACAACCACTGGCGCTCAGCCATCGTGCGAGAAGGCGCGGCCGCGGAATTGCTGGTCGGCGCTCACCTCGATGTTCACGAGCTCTACGAGGCTGCGGCCGAGCCGAGGGTGTGAACCTTGCGAGAGGGCAGAGGCCGCGCCAGCCCTCATCCGC
>DATLVW010000209.1:0-4873 GCA_035577085.1 Thermoanaerobaculia bacterium | reverse complement strand
ATCTCGCGCTCCGACTCGTCGTGGTGGCCCTGTTCATAAACCATGTTTGCGGCGAAGAGACGCGCCGGCAGGATCATCGGACTCCGCGCCGTCTCGAATGCTGCCGCGGCGCGGCGGAGCAGCAGTTCGGCATCCCCCGGGCGATTCGCTGCATACACTTGCAGACCATCGCTATATTCAGAATGCGCAGACGCCAACAGCGAGCGTTTCGTGCCGCTGGACGCGTCGATGGCAGCGACGGCTCGTTCGAGCATTCGGTCGCCTTGGACCGCAGCCACAGCCGCTCCGAGTTGCCGTGCGACGCGCAGATGAAGATCCGCCTTTCGCTCGTCGTGGAGCAACGTAGCCTTCCCCCATCGCCCGAGGACTTCCTTGGCCGCCATTCCTCGTGCACCGAAGGGATCACTCCGAGTCAGCGCCATCGCCAGCGCGGGGTCGGTTGCCACTCGGTCGTACTGGCGGTCGAGCCGGTCGAGAAAGGCCTCTTCCGGCGACAGCCCATCGCGGTGTGTCCGGGCTTCGTCAGCCCAGTCGCTGATGGAGTCGAGCGCAAGGTATCGCTCCCAGGCTTCGCGGGCGTCATCCCTCAACCCGAGATGCTCGATGACGATCGCTCGATTGAAGAGAGCCTCGGGAGACTGAGGCTGTAGGGAAAGGGCTCGATCGGACGCGGCAAGCGACTCCGCCAGAAGCTCGGGAGCATCCTCGTGCATCGCTGTCTCATGAAGTACCGCGGCCAGATCGATCCAAGCCTCCCCGCGATTCGACTTCTCCGCTTCCGCCGTCAGAATCGGCAGCGCCGCCCTGGGGTGCCCGGCGAGAAGTTGAGCAACTCCCGCGGCGTGGCGGTCGGCTGGCGCTTCGGTTCCGCGAACGTTCCCGCTCGCCGCTCCAATCACCGACGCCAGGGCGCTCTTCGACAACTCGGCCGGAGGCGACGTACGGAACGGCGCCCAGGCGCGCTCGCCGCTCACGCGAGTCTCGATCGTACGCGTGGTTGCTTTTGACTTGAAGCCGAGGGAGGAAATCGACTGCAGAACCGAGGTCGGAATGACCATCAGCACGAGAGCGCTCGCTCCCGCGAAAAAGACGATCTTCGCCAGGAGACCGCCGCTCCCGGTCGAGCGCCATCGATCGCTTCCTTGTCCGAATGTCACGGGTGCATCTCCCGCCCCTGCAATTCTCCCGATATGGTAGACGTACGCCGCCGCCAATGGTTTCCGCGCGAATTCGCGACGACCGCTCGCACGCGGATCGGTACGGCCAGCTTCGAATGTTGGGAGAAGGTGTAAGGATACATCGAAGGGACCAATAGGTTGCTGATTATTTTGATCGATTGCATCGGGATCCCGAGGCTTGTCACGCGGAGATGCGGAGAACCCCCCGCGTCCTCGCCCTCCGCGTGAAACGGTTTTCAGTCGGATCTCAATTGACGGTGTGCTCCGGTCGCTCGCCCGCCGCCTCGGGTACTGACAGGACGCCTCCGCCGCTCGCTTTGCCGGGCGGTTGGTTGTTCGCCACGGGAATGTGCGGCCCCGGAGGGGCCATCCCCGCCGCAGGCTGCTTCGTTCCGGCATCCCACTTTCCGTGATCGAGAAACAAACGATCGAAAATCAGGAGATGAAGCCCCGCAACGATCCACCCGACGAAGGCAATGGCGAAGCCGAGGCCCATCTCGCCGAGGCGCTTGTGATAGATGCGACGCTTGTCGAGCTGCGCGAGGATCCCTTTGCCCGCCAACAGTGCGATGGCAACCAGGGAGACAACTCCAAGTGACGGCAGCTCGACCATGCGCTTCTTCCACAATGCGTAACCGGCGCCGATGATCGCGGCGCCACCAACCCCTGCGGCCAGCGCCTTCAACGGCGGCAGTTGCTTCCAAACCTTCAATGCCAGCTCGTTGGACACGCTGAGCAGAGTGAGCATGCGCTCCCTGCCCTGCGGGTCGGTGCGGGTCAGCGCGTCCTCGACTGCGAGAAACCGCCACTGCTGGCGCGATCCGGTGGGCTGCAGCGATGGCAGGCTCTTCTCCTTTATCAGTGCATGCTCCGTCATCCGGTAGCCGCTCGTCATCAGCGCATATGCCTCGGCGTCGGAGAACGAATCGAGGTCCGTGCGCACCGCTGCGAGCTTGCGCTGGATCTCGCGATCGATTCCGTAGCAGGTCACGGGGTCCGGATTCTCCGCGGGCTTTTCTGATCCGCCAATCCACGACACCGGAGCCGCTTCGAGATCTTTTGTCAGGTGAATGAACATCGCCCCCTGAATCGCGCCGGCGCGGCGGAGCGCGCTGAGCTGATCGAACTGCGCCTCGCGCACGCGCGCCTGCAGCACGCCGTTCGAGTTGCCGAGAGAGTCGCTGACACTTCCGCCCGGACTCGCCTGCTCCTGAAACTGGCCGCTGGAATCGCTGACGAGTATTACGCGGCAGTTCTGTTCGAGAAGGCTCGACAGACCCTGGTTGTCGTGCACGCCGCCGTCGACGAGACGCACCGTGCGGTCGGGATAAAGATTTCGCAGCACGATCGGCTCGAACAGCGCGGGCACACACGCCGAGGCGCCGACCGCGCGGCCGATCGGAATCTCGTCATGCGGTTTCGGCGCTTCCTTGTAATACGCGCGCCGGTATCGCGGGATGGCATCGATCGCTTCGCTGATGGCCTGCGGCGACTCGCCCATCCACGTCGCGGTGAACTGCCAGTTATGCCCCGTGTTCATCGTCGTGGCGTTGAGCACGAGCATCGGCACCTTCGCGCCGAGGCGCCAGTTGTCGTACTTCGGCGTGAAATCGTCCGGTGCTCCGCCGTACTCCGCGGGATGAACGATGAGATCGGACATCAGGCGCGCAGGCTCCTTCCCTTCCGCCGCCGTCTGATCGTAGAAGTGCTCCTGGTAGAGCTCCGCGATGACGTCCGAGCGCGAGTAGCCCGATTGCAGCGCCATCTTGAAACCTGCACGCGGCGACGCGGCGATGCGCATGCGGACGTTCTTCTGGACGCCTTCGAGGAACTTCCTCTCGACGTCGCGCACGAGCTGAAGGTAGTCGCCGTGCGTGGTCTTTCCGCTCTCGAGGAGCTTCTTGAGCTCGAGATAGTAGAACGCGCCGATGATCGAGCCTCCGGAGACGCAGGACACCACCTCGACGTGGCGAAGGAGATCGAGCTCGGCAAGCTTGGCCAGCACGCCGATGTGAAACAGCGACGCTCGAAAGCCACCGCCCGAAAGCGCGAGGCCGATCTTCCCGCCGAACAACGCGCTCACGGCGTGATTGTTGATGCGGAACGATTGCTTGATGAGCTCCGTCGCGACGTCGTAATGCGGCGTGTCTTCGAAGCGGAGATGCGCGAGGAGAGCGAGTTGGCGCGCCGTGGTCTCCGCCGCCGCCTTCTCCTTGGGCAACGCGGCGATCGCACTGCGTCCCTCGTCGAGCGCTGCGGCGGCTGCCGCGAAATCCGCGAGCCCGAACGCTGCTTCGGCGCGCGATGCGTGGTAGTACCACGGGTTTTTGCCTTTCGGCGGACCGGCCGCGTTCAACCTTGCCAACACCGCCTTGCGTACGTTATCCGCGTAGTAGAAGCGCGCCTTCTTGCGCACATCCGCGTCGGGGCCGCCGGCGTCGCCTTCCTGCGCGCCGAGGAGGTCGGATACGAAGGCGACGTTCACGGCGAGCCAACCATCGGCGTCAGTCGCCACCTCAGCTCCCTTCGCATACCACTTCAGCGACTTCTCCAGGTGGGTTCGCTGGCCGGTGTAGTCCCACATGCGCTTGTAAATCGCACCAGCGAGACCGAGGGTCTCACCGTTTGCCGAGCCGCTGAGAACGCAATGGGTCTCCAGAATCTCGAGCGCGCTCTCAAACTTCTGCGGCGCGCGCAGGTCCTCATCTTTGTAAAACGACCGCGCGAGGATCTGCTGGATAGGGATGAAGTGCTCGCTCTTGCGATCCAGCTCGCCCGCCTCGAGGATGATCCTACGAGCCTCGGGGGGCGCGTTTCCGATTGCAGCGTCGGCCCTGGCGAATACGTCAGCAATATCGACTTTCGACATCGAATACCTCCGTCCCGGAGTGACGACAACTTGTGGGGATCCATCAAAGATAGGTCCGTTTCGAGGCGACGGCAACAGTTATGGATGGACGGACGGATGACTCCGCTGTGGCGAGGATCTGCACCTCATCATCGCCGAATCGCGTAAGCAGCGCGGCGGCGACGTGCCGTGGATCGAGGAGCTGATCGCAGCGGTGAGCTGACGTGTTTTTCGGGGTGAACCACAGAGACACCGAGGACGCAGAGGTGAAACGTACTCTGCGACCTCTGTGTCTCCGTGGTCAAAAAAAGGCCAGCTCGCCGGCGCGCCTAGTGTCCCCCGTTCCCCTTCTCGATGAACGTCACAATGTCCTTTGACAGCGCTTCGAGCGATGGGCGGTGGAGATACATCATGTGGCCGCCGGGATAGTCCTTGATCGTCAGGCGATTGATGTCGATACCGCTGTGCTCGAGCATGTAGCGCATCGCGAAGTACGACGTCGTCAGGTCGTTGTAGCCGGCGGCGGCGAAGACGCGCAGCGCTTCGTTGTCCTTCGTCCCCTGGGCCAGCGCGCCGGTGACGTCGATGAAGCCGGCGAAGGCGCCGCGTCCGTTTGCGGGACGCTTCCACTTCTGGTTTGCCTCCCCGTTCTGCGGCGCGTATCGCTTCACCAGATCGACGCCGAGGTCGTTGCGAAGATAGTTCTGGAAGAGTGAGATGTAGATCGGTCCGGTCTTGGCGCCGAACGCATCATTGTCGGGTAACTCCGCCACGCGGTCGATCTCGGTCTGTACGTAGCGTCCGTCGAGGAGGCCCACCGACTTCCCTTCGTCGCGCAGCAGTTCCT
>DATLVW010000208.1:0-2132 GCA_035577085.1 Thermoanaerobaculia bacterium | reverse complement strand
GGAGTCAGCGAGAGATCCGCGCCATGCGTGAAGCCAGGTAGGAGGCCTTCATCGTTATTACCTAATCCATTAGTTCAGAGTCATTCCCTGGGCTTTGTTGCCCCCGCCCTCGTCGACCTGCCGGCCATCCCCGAGGCATCTTCGCAGGTGGAGTCCTGGGTCATATGGGTCATTTATGGGTCATTCCCTTGCTCTTGACGTAGAAGCTTCCACGCCGCTCCCCACGTCGTTCGATGACGCCCTTCTTCATCATGTCCTCCAGATCACGAGCAGCGGTCGTTCTCCCTGCACCCGTGCTCACTTGATATTTTCCTCTCGTAATTTTTCCATCTGCTCGCAGCAACGCAAGACCGGTGACCTGCCGATCGTTGAGCTGAAGCGCGTTCATTACTTCATTCGTCAGCCAGTCGCGCCAGAGGGTCACGACGATCGATCCGCTCCGCTCTTCGAAGTCAGGCTCGGGCAGCCCTGCATTGAGGCAGAGGGAGATCATCAGTTGCGTGCCGGTGCCTGCCTTCTCGATGTAGCGTGCCAGGTACATCGGATCGGCGATCAGGGGATTGTTCGGCACCGAGGCGTGATCCTCGCGAAGATTTTCTGTGGTCAATGTGCCGGGGAGGACGCCTGGATTCCAGACCTCGAGACGATCGGAAAACAGGCGCACTTCCACCGAGGCGTTGCTGTTGTAGTCGCGGTGAACGATGGCGTTGATGATCGCTTCGGCAACAGCATCACGGGGCAGTTCGTATTCCGCTGTAGCGGTGATGGACTCGCTCCGCGTGCCGACGCTTCGGTTGATTCGAGAGAGCACAAAGTCGCGCGCCTGATCCGCCTGTTCGAACACGTCGCCACCGTAGATCTGGTAAGAAACGAACGGCCGTTGGTACTCCGTGCCGTGGCTCTGCACACACTTGGTTTCTGCGGTTCGATGGACTCGCTGAGGCTCAGCTCCGAAGAGGAGAATCGCAGCATTGGTCGGTTTTCCGTCGCTCAGTAGATTGAGATGGGTCAGAAGCGCCTTTGTGCTTGTCTTCGGAGTCATTGGGAAGTTGCGCTCGCGTGACGCCGTCTCGAGAAACCACGAGATCCGCTTGCGGGATAAGCTTGCGATCGAGGTCCGGTCCGCCGCCGAGGTATCGAAGGGTGGGATGCGGAGCGCACCACGACGGTCGAGATGATCGACAAGACTGGCGTAGACCTCCGCCGTCAACGCGCTGCCGTCTTCGATTCGTCGCCGAATGAGCTCGCTGCTGGCTTTCTTGATCAAGGCTCGCATCTTCGGAGCGCGGGCGTCGTCGTCGGATCCCCAGACGTAAATTAGGCGAGTCTTGTTCTTCTGCGTGGCCCGGTCGTACTCCCGTTCGGTGGGTGCGATCCCTTCCGCATCTTCGAATCCGTAATCATTTCCGAAGATCCCGAGATAGATATCGGAGCGATCCACTTCAGCGAGGTAGACCTCGTCCGCGCGCCGGTCGCTCGCCGGCAATTCCTCAAAGAGAAAAACCTCGGCGATGAAACGTCGCAGAACTGCGTCGCCGAGAAGGAAGGTCTTGAGATTCGCACGAACCTCGGCGAACTCCTTCTGGACACTGCTGACGAAGATCCGGAGACGTGTGGCAGCCATCAGCGATTCAGTATGGCAGCGGAGATGTCAGGTCGAAAGTGAAAGTGACGAGCTTGGTGTCGGGTCGCCCCGAAGCCATTCGTCGTCACTTTCACTTTCGACTGTCCCCTCCGTTTGGTGTTCTTCGCGATCAAGCCATCATGGCCGCGCTCCGCGATCAAGGCGACGATGGTGGGTTCACCATGCCCCACCCGCGACCGTGGGGGCGGGTACCGAGTCAATGTAGGGTAAGCAGATCCGCGCATTTGTGACGGGAGGAGTCCGGCGGAACCGGCCTTCCAAGGAACTTGACGGTTCCCTCGGCCCGGCATATGTTGCTGGAAACCCAGCACGGTAGCTCTCCACCCATACTTCAGTGATTTGGTGCAGCGTTTTACGCTCAGTGCCTTAGCTCCATCGCGCCACCGTAGTGCTCCGGTTCCCCGCCGTTCGAAGCCGCTCACGACTTGCCCGCAACATAGAGAAAGAGAGGGAAGAGCAACATGCCCAACTTTTCGATTAGCATTTC
>DATLVW010000207.1:0-3365 GCA_035577085.1 Thermoanaerobaculia bacterium | reverse complement strand
TGGGCTCCGTGCCGAACGTCGGCCTCATGGCGCAGAAGGCGGAAGAGTACGGATCGCACCCGACGACGTTCGAGATCCCCTTCGAAGGAGTCGTGCGTGTCGTCGATGCAAACGGCAACGTGCTGATGCGGCACAAGGTCGAAGCAGGCGACGTCTGGAGAATGTCGCGGGCCAAGGACATTCCGATACAGGATTGGGTGAAGCTGGCCGTCCGGCGGGCAAGGACAACCAGCGCGCCCGCCGTCTTCTGGCTCGACAGCAACCGCGCGCATGACGCGAACGTCATCACGAAGGTCGTGCAGTCGCTGGGAACTATGGACACCGAGGGATTGGAGATAAGGATCATGGCTCCGGTGCAGGCGATGCGCTACTCGCTGGAGCGAATCCGGAAGGGGCTGGATACGATCTCGGTGACCGGCAACGTCCTGCGCGATTACCTCACCGACCTTTTCCCGATTCTCGAGATCGGCACCAGCGCGAAGATGCTCTCCGTCGTGCCGCTACTGGCCGGAGGAGGTCTTTTCGAGACGGGCGCCGGCGGTTCTGCACCGAAGCACGTCCAGCAATTCGTCAAAGAGGGCTACCTCCGCTGGGATTCGCTCGGCGAGTTCTCTGCGCTTGCCGCGTCCCTCGAGCATCTCGCCGCAATGTTCAAGAACGAGAAGGCACAGATCCTTGCGGACACGCTCGATCAGGCGATCGCGAAGTTCCTCGACAACAACCGCTCGCCGGCGCGCAAGGTGGGCCAGATCGACAATCGCGGCAGCCACTTCTATCTCGCGTTGTACTGGGCTCTCGCGCTGGCTGACCAGTCGCGCGACGCGGAGCTGAAGTGGAGGTTCAACACAATCGCCAGTAAGTTGGTCGCCAACGAGGCGAAGATCAACGCCGAGCTTCTTGCCGCGCAGGGACGCCCCATCGACCTCGGCGGCTACTACCATCCCGACTTCGAAAAGGCGTCGCGAGCGATGAGGCCGAGCGCGACCTTCAACGCGATCATCGACGCAGCGGAGCCTGCCGTATCGCGGCTGCAAGCACTCGATGAGGTTCGGGAAGAGGTGCTGGTCTAAGTCAGTCGGAAGACGCCTGATCGGCGTATCGCCACCGGCGCCCGAAGTCGACGATCGGCTTCTCGAACCAGCGCCAGGAAGCCATCGCGGCTGCGATCGTGATCGTTAGTGCGCCGAGGATTACGAGGAGATCGCTGGCCTGGGTGATGTAGGGCCAATGTCCTCGAACCGCGCCGAAGGCGAGACCGTTGACGGTCTGATGAATCAGATACGTTCCGTACGCGATGAGCCCCAACGCGCGCAGCCAGCGCACGCGCGCCATCCGCGCAAACGGCGACCGCGGCGTGAAGAGCGCCTGCAGAATGAGCGAGGCATAGCCGATCGCGAGCAGCGAGTCGTTCAGCGCACGAATCGTGGCGGTCTCCGGTACATACGCGGCCAGGCAGACGAAGCCACCACACGACAGCAGCAGGATGCGCAGCAGTGGCGCCTTTGCGCGGATCCGTTCCGCCGCGCCCTCGCGCCGCGCCAGCCACGCGCAGAAGACGCCGAGGAGTAGTGCGTCGGCCTTGCAGATCAGTAGCACGTACGATGGATCGACCGCCATCCTCGGGTCGAAGAAGAGAAAGCGAAGGACGGGCGCCAGCAGGGTGAATGGGGCGAGCAGGTATGGCAGCCTGCGCGGAGGCATCAACCGGACGATCACCGGCAGGAGAAGATAGAACTGCTCTTCCACCGCCAGCGACCAGGTCACGGCCAGCCAGTTCGGCCCCCACACGCCGTACTTCCCCTGCAGAAAGTTCTGGGTGAACGTCATGTACGACCAGAACGGCAGCGGATCGGCGAAGAGCCAGCCGGATGCCGTTCCGAGCGGGAGCCGCGACACCGGTCCGCGAAGGATGTAGAACAGAAGGAGCCAGACAACATAGATCGGCAGGATGCGGCAGACCCGCCGGATGTAGAACACGCGATAGTAATTCGGCGCTTCGCGGTGATCGAGCAGGATTCCGCCGATGAGGAACCCGGAGAGGACGAAGAAGAGGTTGACGCCGCTCCAGGTCTGATTCAGGAAACGGAAGAGCGGAGGGGGCGCGCCGACTTCGCAAACCAGGTAGTGCCACACCAGCACCAGCAGGATGGCCAGCCCGCGGATGCCGTCAAGCTCCGGAATCCGGCCGCGGTGGGGCTCCGGCGTGACGGTCACAGAGGGAATGATACTGGCGCAACCCTCGCCCGACTAACGCGTATAGTCGATCCGTCGTCCAAGTCTAGGAAGCGAGGTACCTCTCCGTGATGCGTAAACTGACCGCGCCGTTCATGGCGTCTCTGGTTGCTCTATTCGTGTTTATTGCTCCGCTTCGTGCGGACGATCCCAAGCCGGCGGACAAACCGGCAGACAAAGCTGCAGACAAGGCTGGCGACAAAGCAGGCGAGAAGCCTCCCGAGCCGGCCAAGTTCGTCCGGCAGCATCGGATGAAGCTGGGCGGGGCGGACGTCGCCTACACCACCACCGCCGAAGAAATCTTCCTGAAGGATGCTGATGGGAAGAACACCGCCAGCTTCTTCACGATCGCCTACACGAAGGACGGCGTGGCGAAGCAGGAGGACCGGCCTCTCACCTTCGTCTACAACGGCGGACCGGGATCGGCTTCGATCTGGCTGCACTTCGGATTGGTCGGCCCGAAGATCATCGACATCCCCAGCGACGCCGCCGATCCCGGCAGCCCGCCGTACAAGCTGCGCGACAACGAAGACACGATCTTCCGCGCCACCGATCTCGTCTTCATCGATCCCATCGGCACCGGCTACAGCCACGCCATGGGCGACAAGAAGGGCGAGGATTTCTGGGGATATGACGAAGACGCCGACTCGGTCGCGGAGTTCATCCGCAGCTTCATCACCCAGCACAATCGCTGGAACTCCCCGAAGTACCTCCTGGGCGAGAGCTACGGCGGCATTCGCTCCGCCCTTCTCGTTCCGCGACTCCAGGGCAACCTCGGCATCGGTCTCAATGGCGTCATCCTGCTCTCGCCCGCGCTGAACATGGGGACACTGCCGTTTGTCGTGAATGGCAACGACCTGACGTACGCAACTTCCCTTCCGGCGTTGGCCGCGACGGCGTACTACCACCACAAGCTGCCCGATCAGTGGAAGGACCTCGACACGCTGCTGCGCGAAGTGGAGAAGTTCGCCGGAACGGAGTATCTGGTGGCGCTCTTTCAGGGCGACGAGCTGCCGAAAGCCGAGAAGGAACGGATCGCTGAGCGTGTTCATCGCTACACCGGTGTATCGAAGGAGTACATCCTCCGAGCCGACCTCCGCATCTACGCGCTTCGTTTCACGAAGGAACTGCTG
>DATLVW010000206.1:0-7344 GCA_035577085.1 Thermoanaerobaculia bacterium | reverse complement strand
CGCAGCGTCGTGCCGATGGTGTTCATCGTTGGCGATCGAACGAAAATCGGCGGCGACGCAGCGGCAAATCTCGCCATTTGCGAACGCCTCGGCCTGCAAATCCACGACATCTCCCACGACGACTCGCTCAACGAAGCGCTGGTGCACGCCTCCGACGCCGACCTCGTCATCGACGCGATCTTCGGCACCGGTCTGAATCGGGCACCCGAGGGGCTGTACGCGGAGACGATCGTGTCGATGATGGAGCTCGGACTGCCGATTGTCGCCGTCGATCTTCCCAGCGGCGCGAACGCATCGAGCGCGGAAACCTTCGAACCGTGCGTCCAGGCCGCGCTGACGATCACCTTCGCCGCGCCGAAGATCTGTCACGTCTTCGAGCCGGCAGCTGTCAGTTGCGGCGAGGTGATCGTCGCCGACATCTCCATCCCCACTGCCGCCATTGAGGATGAAAACATCACGCTGGCTCTGACGACGCCGTCGGATGTGCGCCCCCATTTCGCGGCGCGCCTGGCCGCAACGCATAAGGGCACGTACGGTCACGTGGCCATCATCGCCGGATCGCCCGGCCGGAGCGGAGCGGCAGTTCTGGCGGCCCGAGGAGCGATTCGAAGCGGCGCGGGACTGGTAACCGTCGCGACCGACGCCGAAACCGCGAAGCTCGTCAACGCGGGATCGATCGAGTCGATGACCTATGTGGGCGATGACGTGCTCGCGTTCGCGAAGAGCAAAGACGCCGTGCTCATCGGACCCGGGCTTCCCGATGACAAAAACAGCTACGCGCGCGTCCGCGGTCTGGTGGCCGCGATCGAACGTCCGCTCGTCGTCGACGCGTCGGCGTTGAACGCGTTTGAATCGCGCGCAAGCGACATCAACCCCTCGCGCCACCCGCGCGTCCTCACGCCGCATCCCGGCGAGCTGGCCCGCCTCCTCGGCACAACGGCGAGCGAGGTGAACGCTCATCGCATCGACGTCGCGCGCGAAGCAGCACGTCTGACCGGGTGCGTCGTCGTGCTCAAAGGCTTCCAGTCGCTGATCGCCGAGCCCGACGGTCATGTGAACGTCAATCCCACCGGCAATCCAGGCATGGCCGCCGGCGGCATGGGCGACGTCCTCGGCGGCATGATCGCCGCGCTCCTGGCGCGCGGCATCGATCCGTTCCACGCCGCGATCGCCGCCGTCTACGTCCACGGATTCACGGGCGACATGCTTAAGGAAGAAATGGGCGACACCGGTCTGACCGCCGGCGATCTCGCGGAACGGATCCCGCTCGCGATCAAGCGTCTGCGGGAGACGTGAGCGTCAGCTCGCATTGATCTCGCTCCAAGCTCCAATCGAGCCCCTTCTCCCCATCGCTTCTCAGATGGGGAGAAGGTGGCCGAAGGCCGGGGCCGTTTGACGACATCCGCGGAATCCCACAAATGCGACTGGCTGATCAGTGCTCAAAGACCAAGCAGCGACACCGCAAGTCCCCCCTCATCCGCCTTCGGCACCTTCTCCCCCCGCTGAAAAGCGCGGGGGGCGAAGGCGCTCGATTGGGGTTTGGCGCGAGGGTCCAAGAATGTGTGTTGAAAATGCGGATCAGCTCAGGGCTAGCTCGCGGGTGCACTCTCGACCAGGGCGCCTTCCTCCAGCCAATGCGCGACGATGCGTCGTACGCGGAATGAATCGGTCGCCAGTTGTCGCTCGCACTCTGCGATGCGCGCGCCCGATGATGCTTTGAGCCACACTTCCCGGGCCAGGATCGGATCTTCTTCCTCGGGATGTGGTGTCGGCTTGAAGCTCGTCTTCGTCAGGATCATGTCGTCCGGCACGAGTGCGACGAGGCGCTGCAGCTCATCGTTGCGGCGCATCCCCTCCAGAAGCAGCCCCATGATCTCCCGGGGCACGATATCGCTCACCAACTTCTCCGGAGGATACGGAACGAACGCGAACGCACCGGGTACTGGACGCTCCAACGTCTGGTAGAGAGCCTCGTCACCGCGTATGTGCCCCGTCTGCGCATTGAGAAACTTTCCGTCCACGAAGACGAGCTTGGCCACGGGCAGTTTCTGTTTGTTGGTGAGTGTGAGCATGCCGGTGGCGCGCATCTCGCCGAGGGACTGCATCACGGACGGCAAGCCGAAGAACTCGAGCTCTCCCGCAAGCGTCGCCGCCGCGTCGGGGCGTGTCACAGCCTCCTCGGGTGACCATTTCGCAAGCGCTTGCGCCGCCGCGCGTCCCACGTCCTGATCGGGAAACCGGCGTGCGATGTCGCGAAAAATATCCTCGGTCTCATCCGTTCGGGTTCCGGAGAGCGCCTCCATGAGGCGAACCGTTCCATCCTGCACCCTCGGCAACAGACGCCCCAGAAGCTTGCCGGGGATTTCCTCGCGCAGAGCTTTGAGCAGGATATTGACCGTGCTCTCGTCGAAGGAGAGGTCGTACTGTGCTAGCGATGCGAGCCGGGCGCGCGTATCGCCCAGCGGCGGATTGGCCTTCATCCCATGGCGGGCGATGGTCAGCAACGCAGCCGATGTGCCGATCCGCGCCAGCGCTCCGGTGATCCGGTCGAGCAGCTTCTGCATCTCGGCGGCCGGGTGGGTCGAGGTGTCGTTGCGGAGCAGAGTGGCTTCGAATTGAGCCAGCCGCGTTGTCAGTACCTTCACCGCGGCATCGGTCTTGATCAAGCCGAGGGCGGTGACAGCTTCCTTGATCACATAGATGATCAGTCCCGGCTCCGACGACTTTTCCAGAAGGTCAAACTCGCGTCCGATCGAATCCTGCGACTCGCGCTGGATGCGATGCAGGAGGTAGATGAGGTTGCGGAGGTAGTACGTGTCGACGTCCGGGCGTTGCAGCTCGCGTTCGAGATCGTCGAGCGCAGCGTTGCGCCCAATTACGCCATACGCTTCGATGAATCCGAGAAAGGCGCGCCGCTGCTCTGCACGCTTTTCACCGCGAAGGTTGCGAAAAAGCGTCTCCAGATGCAGCGTCGGAAAGAATTCGAGCGCGATCTTCACGGCCGCATGCTTCGATTTCGTCTCGGCATATTTTCGCAACTGCATGGCACTGATCATCTCGACGGCCTCGGCGCGAAACTGGTCGACAGCCGCGATTTCCAGCTTCTTCTCGGGAATGGAGTCCTCGGCCACATCGAGCATCCACAACGCCGCTCCCAGCGCGCCCTGGTTGAATTTTTCGACCGCCGCAGTCACGAGCTCGCGAAATCGCTTCATGGCGACCTCTGGGCTCTCAGCGAGGTCGATGATCTTTTCCATCGCTCCGACTTGCGACGGCGCTCTTGCCGTGGTGCCGGGCAGCAGGTTCGCGACATCCCAGGACGGCATCGCTCCGCCGAGGATCACGAAGACGTTCCCCTCGCCACCACCAGCGAGAGGACGGAGCTGCTCGAGATACTGGTTCAGTTGCTGCGCGTTCTGCGATCGCGAAGCTGCCATCGAAAGGAGTTGCGCGATCGCCTGCGGATCGGCTGCCGCCCCCTTCGGCCCGGCTTCGGCCCTCTCCCGTGTCAGGCGATCAAAAATCAGCGAATACTGCTTGGCTGCCTGCGCCTCGCTTTCGCTGACTGGCACGGGAACGTTGATGGTCGGCATTCGCGCGGGCGCGACCATCTCCTGCAGCGACGCAGTCGTTGAACGCGACATGCGCATGGTCGAGAGGTCGCTCCGCAACTGATCGCGGTCGGCGTCCGGGCAAAGCCGAAGCGCGACTCCGGTCACGCGGTCGAGGTAATTCGCCACCGCTTCCCGATCGAGAAGGTTCAGCTCGCCCGTGATGTAGACCTTTTTCAGCGCGAGGAGAAGAAGATCGCGAGGCGCACCTGAGCCGGCCTGGCTCCGCTCCGCCGTCCACGTGGCCACCTGCTGCATGAGGACGTCGGGCGGCTGCGCCATCAACGTCGCCAGCGCATACGACGCAGCAGTCGGCGGGATCTCCTCGTTGAGATACCGCTGAAACATCAAGAGTGCCGCCGCAACCGTCTCGCTCATTCCGTACGCCGCATCCGCCTGGTTGTCGGCGGAGTGTATCGCCAACCTAAGCGACCTTGCGCACCGGAGTGATGGCTCTGCCGATCAAGAAATCCGGGGAGCGATCACGGCTTCTTCGAAAAAACGCTGACGCCAGCAATCCCTTCAAAGTCGGAGTCAGTCGTCAGGAGCTCGGCGTCATATGCCTGAGCCACGGCCAGCATGATCGAATCGGCCATCGCAAGCTTGTGTTCGAGACTGAGATCCGCTGCGGACACCGCAACCTCTTTTGTGACTTCGACAACAGCGGTCTTCTGCATCGTCGCCACGGCTTGAACCGCTTCCTGCTCCGACCTCTCGCGCTTGAGCCACTTGTAGACCTCATAGATTGCAATCGTGGGCGTCAGCACGTTCCCGGGCTGCCGCAATCGCTTTGCAAACTCGTCAGCGTATGGACCGTCGGCAAAGAACTCGAGCCATCCGGAGGAATCAAGGACGATCAAAACCGATCCTTTTTCTCCCGGAAGCCGCTCGTCCGAATGCCGCGGACAAATCCGCGCATCTCCGAGATCGGTTTGTCTGGAACGAGCGTGATCACCCCACCCTTGGCCACCATCTGAAACTTCTGGCCCGGTCGGATGTCAATCTCTGCGCGAAGCTCCTTCGGAATCACAATTTGGTACTTCGATGAAACTTTCGTTTGCGCCATTAATCTCCTCCTTAACTCATCGATCGATATTATCGTAATACGATCGGACATGACAAAACGCTGATAATCAGTGCTCGTGACTCAGTTCCTCTGCCGCACCGAATCCGAAACCGAAGCCGCCGGCTGTGCCATCGCACGCACGCTCGCGCCCGATGCCGTCGTCCACCTGATCGGCGACCTCGGCGCAGGCAAGACCTTCCTCGCCCGCGCCATCGCCGCGGAGCTGGGAGCGAATCCGCTGGACGTGGCGTCGCCATCGTTCGCGATCGTTCACGAATATCCGGTCGCGGGCCGCGCCCCGATCATCCACATCGACGGCTACCGCCTCACCGATAACCGCCGCGAATGGCTTGAGATCGGAATCCCCGAACTGCTGCAAGGCCCGGGAGTGAAGCTGATCGAATGGCCGAAGGGTGCGTTCACGGAGTTCGAGGATGGGCATGTGGAGATCGCGATTCGGGTGCTCGATGACGGGACGCGTGAGATCAACATGACGTGATTGGTACGCGAAGCCGCTCACGCGAAGACGCGAAGACGCGAAGGCGCGAAAGAAAAACGATCAACCTCTTCGCGGCTTCGCGCCTTCGCGTGAGCGTCTTCGCGTGAGTGGTTTCATCGCGTGACGAGCGCACGCAGGTGGCTTGTGCCGCGGTCGAGATCGTCGAGCACTTCGTTGATCGCCTTCGCCTCAAGCGGGACGCGGCGAGTGATGGCTGATGACAGGTCGATATCGCCGCGGCGGGCGAGGTCCATTAGCTCGGGGAGCTCGGTCAGGAGGTGGTCGGAGCAGCCGATGATACGGCGTTCGCGGGTGAGCACATCGGAATATGGGTCGAAGCTGAAAGGCTCGGGGCCGAGGGCGACGAGGACGAGGCGGCCGCCGGGGGCGAGCGATTGCAGGGCGGCAAGGCGCGGGGCTGCGATGCCGGCGAGATCGACGACGACGTCGGCTCCATGACCGCCGGTGATGCGCCTGATCTCGTTCGCCAGATCGTCGCGCCGGGCGTCGATGCCGACTGCGCCGAGGGCTGCTGCGGCGGCAAGTTTCTCAGGAACGACGTCGATTGCGGTGATCGAGCTGGCTCCGAACGCGCCGGCAAGTTGCAGCGCGGAGACGCCAAGGCCGCCGAATCCGATGATGGCGAGCGACTCGCCGGGTTGCAGTCCGGCCAGCCGCAGCGCGTGGTAGACGGTGGCGGTCGAGCACATCATTACCGCAGCCTGATCGAACGGAATGGCTTGCGGAATGAGCACCGCGTTGCGAGCGGGGATGACGACCCACTCGGCGAAGCCGCCGTCGCGCTCCTTGCCGAACATCTCGCCGTCTGCACAGAACTGCTCGCCGCCACGAACGCAATCGGGGCATGTTCCGCACGAGACGAGGTAATGCACGGCCACTCGATCGCCAACCGCGACGTTGGTGACGTCGTCGCCGATCTCGAGGACGACGCCGGCGATCTCATGCCCGAGGGTCAGCGGGAGCGCGACGTGGCCACGCCCGGCGCGGTAATGCGCGTCGCTATGGCAAATGCCGGCGGCGCGGATCTCGACGATGACTTCGTCGGAGGCGCATGCGGGATCGGAGATGTCCTGGTCCACGAGAGGCATGCCGGGTTCAATCAAGCGGACGGATTGCATGCGCGGAACATACACCGGTCACGCGAAGACGCGAAGACGCGAAGAAACCCTCGCAAATCCCTTCGCGTCTTCGCGCCTTCGCGTGATCACCCAGTGAACTTGTACCCGAGCCCGTGCACAGTCACGATGTACTCCGGCTTCGACGGATTCGCTTCGAGTTTCTGTCGCAGCGACGCCACGTGTACGTCGACCGTTCGCGTGACCGGGGTGGCGTCGTAGCCCCACACTTTGTCGAGCAACTCATCCCGCCCGACTACGGCGCCGCGGTGCTCGACGAAGTAGCGGAGCAGTTTGATCTCCAGCGTCGACAACTCTACCGACACCCCCTCCCTCCTCACCTCGGCGCTGCGGAAGTCGACGTGGATCGGACCGAAAGCGAATGAGTCTGACGCGTTCGCGGCCATCGTTCGGGAGCGTCGCAGCAGCGCTTCGACGCGGGCGAGAAGCTCCATCATCTCGAAGGGCTTGGTCAGGTAATCGTCCGCTCCGAGTTTGAGTCCGACGACGCGGTCGACGACCTGGCCGCGCGCGGTCAGCATCAGGATCGGCGTCTGGATTCCGCGTTGGCGAAGGTCGCGGCAGACGTCGAAGCCGTTCTTCTTCGGCAGTGCCACGTCGAGCACGATGAGGTCGAATGGCGAGCGCGTTCCCGCGGCCAGCGCCGACTCGCCGTCGCTCTGCACGGTGACCGCGTATCCCTCCGACTCGAAGCGGTCGCGCAGTGTCAGGATCAGACTTTCTTCGTCTTCGACCAGCAGAATGCGCCGCTGCAGCTCAGGCATGCTGCGCAATCTCCGAAACCGGCTCGGCGACGGAGCGCGCCGGCAGCCGGAGCGTGAACGCCGCGCCATGCTCTCTGCGGCGCTCGGCGGTGACGCTCCCTCCGTGCGCGGCGGCGATCTGCTTGACGATGGTGAGGCCGAGGCCGCTGCCACGAACGCGATCGGCCCCGCGTCCGCGATAGAACGGCTCGAACAGATGCGGCAGATCGCGCGCGGCAATCCCTGCTCCCCGGTCTTCGACACGAAT
>DATLVW010000205.1:0-4347 GCA_035577085.1 Thermoanaerobaculia bacterium | reverse complement strand
ACAAGTCGTACTCGACGTCGAGATAGTGATCGGTGAAGGCGTTGTTCTGCTCGGGATCGAGGACTTCGAGAAGGGCGGCCGAGGGATCGCCGCGGAAGTCCATCGACATCTTGTCGACTTCGTCGAGGAGGAAGACGGGATTGATCGTGCCTGCCTTTTTCATCCGCTGGATGATCTGGCCGGGGAACGCGCCGATGTAGGTTCGCCGATGCCCACGAATCTCGGCCTCATCGCGAACACCGCCGAGGGAAAGGCGGACGAATTTGCGTCCGGTAGCGCGGGCGATCGACTTCGCCAACGACGTCTTGCCGACGCCCGGAGGTCCGACGAAGCAGAGGATCGTCCCCTTCGGTCCTTTGATGAGCTGGCGCACGGCCAGGAACTCGAGGATGCGCTCTTTGATCTTGTCGAGGCCGTAGTGATCTTCGTTGAGGATCGACTCGGCGAGATCGATGTCCTTGATCTCTTTCGTCGTCTTCTTCCAGGGAACGGAGACGAGCCACTCGATGTAGTTGCGTGAGACGGTCGCTTCCGCGGACACGCCGGGCATCGCTTCGAGACGCTTGAGCTCCTGCAGAGCTTTTTCCTTCGTCTCTTTCGGCATGCCCGCTTCTTCGATCTTCTGGCGGAGCTCTTCGACCTCGTCGGAGCGATCGTCTTTGCGGCCAAGCTCGTGGTGGATGGCCTTGATCTTCTCGTTGAGGTAGTACTCCTTCTGCGCCCGCTCCATCTGCTTCTTGACCTTGGAGTTGATGCGCTTGTCGATGTTGATCTTCTCGATCTCGACTTCGAGGAAGTCCTGCAGCTTCTGCAGGCGCTCGTACGGCGAGATCGTTTCGAGGAGTTGCTGCTTCTCGGGCGTCGTGATGAGGATATGCGAGGCCAGGGTATCGGCGAACTTGTCGGGATCGTCGAGCTTCAGCGTCGACATGACGCCTTCGAACGCCAGGTGATGCGACATCTTCGCGTACGACTCGAAGATCTCGACCAGCTTCTGCATGTACTGCGCGACCTCGGCGGTCAGCGGCACGGCGCTTTCGATGTCGCGGACGGTCACGGTGACGTAGCCGTCCGCTTCCTGCGTGGAGATGATCTCGGCGCGTGTGAGACCCTCGACCATCACTTTCACGTTCTGGTTCGGAAGCTTGAGGTTCTGGACAACGGTGGCGACGACGCCGATCGGATAGATCTCGCCGATCGAAGGATCGTCGATCTTCGGATCTTTCTGTGTCGCCAGGAAAATCTTCTTTCCGGCTGTGGCGAGAGTCGCCTCGAGCGCGAGAATCGACGCACGGCGGCCGACGACGAACGGCGCCATCATCGAGGGGAAGACGACCATGTCCCGCAGCGGGACGAGTGGGAGAGTCGTGATTTCTGGTTTGTTGGGCATTGGGTTAGTTAGTTTTTTCCTGTTGGGCTTCGGAGATGCCGAGTTACCGATTCCGGGAACCGGGCAACATGGATCACCCGGCAACTTTGGTACTACCCAGCCTTCCGGTACAACGTGATCGGCTGGCTGCGGTTGATGACGACCTCGCGTGTGATGACACATTCGCTGATCGCGTCTTGCGACGGGATCGTGTACATGATCTCGAGCATCAGCTCTTCGATGATGATCTTGAGGCCGCGGGCGCCGACGTTGCGCTTGAGCGCTTCTTCGGCGATTGCTTCGAGGGCGTCGTCGTGGAACTTCAGGATGACGTTCTCGAAGCCCATGATGGTCTGGTACTGCCGCACGAGCGAGTTCTTCGGCTCGCGCAGAATCTCGATGAGCGTTCCCTTATCGAGCTCGCTGAGGGTGGCCACGACCGGCAGCCGCCCGACGAACTCCGGGATCAGACCGAACTTGATCAAATCCTCGGGATGAACCTGCGCCAGCAGCTCGCCGGTGCGCTTCTCTTTCTTCGTGGCGATCTTGGCGCCGAAGCCCATCGAGGTCGCTGACAACCGCCGCTCGATCACATTTTCGAGCCCGACGAACGCTCCGCCGCAGATGAAGAGGATGTTCGTCGTATCGATCTGGATGAATTCCTGATGCGGATGCTTGCGTCCACCCTGCGGCGGAACGTTGGCGACGGTCCCTTCGAGGATCTTGAGCAGGGCCTGCTGCACGCCTTCGCCGCTGACGTCGCGGGTGATCGATGGGTTGTCGCCCTTGCGGCAGATCTTGTCGACCTCGTCGATGTAGACGATGCCGCGCTGCGTTTTGTCCTTGTCGTTGCCGGCGGCCTGGTAGAGCTTGAGGATGATGTTCTCGACGTCCTCGCCGACATACCCAGCCTCGGTCAGCGTCGTGGCGTCGACGATCGTGAACGGTACGCTGAGCATGCGGGCCAGCGTCTGCGCCAGAAGCGTCTTGCCGGTGCCGGTCGGTCCGATCAGCAGGATGTTCGACTTCTGCAGCTCGACATCCTGGCGGTTGTTCCGCGTGTGGTAGTCGATCCGCTTGTAGTGGTTGTAGACCGCGACGGCGAGCTTCTTCTTGGCCCGCTCCTGGCCGATGACGTAGAGATCGAGGAACTCTTTGATCTCTTTCGGCTTCGGCAACTGGCCGGAGCCTTCCATCGTCCCCGGCTCATCTTTGCGATCCTCAGCAATGATGTCGAGGCAGATGTCGACGCATTCGTCGCAGATGTAAACCGTCGGGCCGGCGATCAGTTTCTTGACGTCGCGCTGGCTCTTGTTGCAGAAACTGCAACGGAGGACGTCGCCGCTGTTTCCCTTCTTCGACATTGCTGGCTTGGATCCTTTTGAGGTGGTTAGATTCTACGCCGCGCTTTCGTGAACGTGAAGCCTTCGCGAGACCATTCCGTGCACTCCATAACAACACGCTATTTCACGCGATCACTCGCGTTTCGAGATCACCTGATCGACGAGTCCGTAGTCCACTGCTTCCTGCGCCTGGAGGATGTAGTCGCGATCGGTATCGCGATCGACTTTCTCGAACGGCTGCCCGGTGTGATCGGCAAGGATCTGGCTCATGCGCGCTTTCATGCGCATGATGTCCTTGGCGTGGATGTCGATCTCCGAGGCCTGTCCGCCGAGGCCGTGCATCAATGGCTGGTGGATGAGGACGCGCGAGTTCGGGAGCGCGAACCGCTTCCCCTTCTTGCCGGCCGCAAGCAGCACCGCAGCCATCGACGCCGCCTGCCCGATGCAGATCGTCTGGATGTCGGGCTTCACGTACTGGATCGTGTCGTAGATCGCCAGCCCGGCCGTGATCGACCCGCCCGGCGAGTTGATGTAGATCGAGATGTCCTTTTCCGGGTTCTCCGCTTCGAGAAAGAGGAGCTGGGCGATGATCAGGTTCGAGACCGTGTCGTCGATCTGCGATCCGAGAAAAATGACGTTGTCTTTGAGGAGGCGGGAGTAGATGTCGTAGGCACGCTCGCCACGACTCGTCTGCTCGACCACCATGGGGATCAGGACCATTCGTTGGTGTCTCCTTGGGCGACCCGTTGAATGCAGCGAGTCTAGCGCCGAATTCCGCAGGGTCTCCTGACCGTATGGGTAGTGCTTTTGAGGGCTTTGTGTGGGTCTATGCCCGCAAGAAGTGCGGTCGTCTCGACCGCGGGCACTCGGGCGTCCTCGCCCGGGTGCGAGAGGGTTGTCGCGGAATGAAGGCTAGCCACAAGCCCCCGCAGAATCTGACTGATGCAGCGGATACCGAGGGCTCGCCGGACAAAATATCGGGGCGAGGACGCCCCGATATCCGCGAGCGAGACGCTCGCACTCCTTGTTCACGGCGCGACAATCTTCAGCCGCTCTTCTGCCAGCCCGAACCGTACCGGCGTCATCGTGATCCGTTCGCCGTCGGCGTAGACATCCATCGGGCGCTCGGAGCCGAAGCTGAACTCGGTGCCACGCCCTGTCTCGACAAACGGGCTCTTCACGTGCGCTCCCGAGTAGGCTTTCGGCAGCGTTTTCAGCAGTTGCATCCGCGAGGTGCGATGAACGATACAGAGGTCGAGCTCGCGATCGTCGATCTTCGCGTCGGGCGTGATGCGGATGCCGCCGCCGTATTGCCGCGAGTTGCCGACGGTGGCGAACATGATCTCTTCGTTGCGATTACCGTCGATGGTCACGCGATGCGGGGTGAATCGCGGCAGAACGCGAAGGATGGCGTAGAGATAGACGAGCGAGCCGCGAAGGAACTTGACGCTCTCGTTCGCATAGCGGGCCACTTCCGAATCGAAGCCGAGTCCGGCAACGCCGAGGTAGCGGATACCGTTGGCGACGGCGACATCGACCTCCCGCGCACTGCCGCGCAACGCAAGCTCGCACGCAGCGCGCAGGTCGCGAGGGATGCCGAGAACACGCGCGAAATCATCGCCGGACCCGAGCGGG
>DATLVW010000204.1:0-3465 GCA_035577085.1 Thermoanaerobaculia bacterium | reverse complement strand
CACGTATGAAGACCTCGCGCCGCACGTCAAACGGATCGTCGAGCGCGAGCGCGTGAAAGCGGAGATCGATGCCGCGAACCGCATTCAGGCTGCACTCCTGCCGGTCGATGCTCCCGAGGTTGCGGGAGCGGCGTTCGCATCGCACTATCGCGCCGCCACCGAGATCGGCGGCGATTACTTCGACTTCCTGACGATGCCTTCGGGCGAGATCGGCATCGCATTCGGCGACGTCTCTGGTCACGGCCTGACCAGCGGTATCGTGATGGCGATGGCGAAGTCGGCGCTGCTGGTTCAGGTCGGCTACGACCCGGGGCCGCGCGCGGTGATGAATGTGTTGAACGACATCGTCATGAAGACCGCGCCGCGGCGCATCCTCATGACGTTCTTCTTCGGTCTGCTCGATCCGGATACGCAGACGCTGCGCTTCTCGTCGGCAGGTCATCTCGATCCCTATGTCTACCGCGCCGGCGAGAAACGTCTCGAAGCGCTTTCGTCGTGGGGCTTCCCGCTCGGCGTCAAACGCCGCGAGCCGTTCACCGAGCACACAGTCGACTTCGACGCCGGCGACCGGCTCATCCTCTACAGCGACGGATTGATCGAGGCGATCGACGACGATGGCGATCCGTTCGGCTTCGACCGCTTCGAGAAGACGATCCTCGCCTGCGGCCACATGCACGCAGAGGACATCAAGAAAACGCTTCTCAACTCGATCAGAAAGTTCACGCGCAACCGGCCTCCCGAGGACGACCAGACGCTGGTGGTCGTCTCGTTCGAGGAAGAAGCAAGAGTGCGGGCGGCAAGTTAGCCTGAGCTGGCCCACACTTTCGCACTCGTGACAAACTGACCCTTTCTCCAGTCGAGCGCCTTCGTCGCACGATCGAACCGACCATTGCGATTTCGGAATCGACCATTCCGGCATCGAAACGATTCGTTCCGGCATCGGAATGATTCGTTCCGACATCGGAATGATTTGTTTCGACATCGGAATGATTTGTTCCGGCATCGGAATGATTTGTTTCGACATCGGAATGATTTGTTCCGGCATCGGAATGATTTGTTCCGACATCGGAATGATTTGTTCCGACATCGGAATGATTTGTTCCGGCATCGGAATGATCTGTTCCGGCATCGGAATGATTTGTTCCGACATCGGAATGATCTGTTCCGGCATCGGAATGATTTGTTCCGACATCGGAATGATTCGTTCCGGCATCGGAACAAAACATTCCGACTTATTACCGCCCTCTCCGTCTTTTGGCCGCTGATTCCGGCTCATTACCGCCCATTCCCGTCTTTTGGCGCTCTTCTTCCCGGTTGCATGACCTTTTTCCGGCTGGCCCGTCTCACCTTCGTCTGAACCGTTTCAGACCGCACCGCCAGCGTTTTCAGCGGCGGCGAGATGTCGAAGCTGTACGTCAGGGAAGCAAGCACGCCGACAAATTCCGGCGTCCGCCCTGACAGCACTCGGGCGGGACGCCCGAGTGCCCGCGGTCGAGACGACCGCACTCCATTACAATCCGCGCCCCATGGCTACCAATACCGAACCAAACAAGATCATCTACTCGATGATCGGAGTCTCGAAGTTTCACGGCAAGAAGCAGGTCCTCAAGGACATCTACCTCTCCTATTTCTACGGCGCGAAGATCGGCGTCATCGGCCTGAACGGTTCAGGCAAATCGTCTCTGCTGCGCATCCTCGCCGGCACCGACCGCGACTTCCTCGGCGAGACGGTGATCTCCCCAGGCCACACCGTCGGCTTCCTCGAACAGGAGCCGCAGCTCGATCCTGAGAAAACCGTTCGCGAGATCGTTGAGCAGGGCGTGCAGCCGGTCATCGACCTGCTCAAGGAGTTCGACGAGATCAACAACGCCTTCGGCGATCCGGATGCCGACATGGACAAGTTGATGGAGCGCCAGGGCAAGGTCCAGGACAAGCTCGACGCCGCGGGCGCCTGGGACCTCGACTCCAAGCTGGAGATGGCGATGGACGCGCTCCGCTGCTCGCCGGGCGACACGCTCTGCGGCATCCTCTCCGGCGGCGAAAAGCGGCGCGTCGCACTCTGCCGGCTGTTACTCCAGTCGCCGGACATTCTGCTGCTCGATGAGCCGACCAATCATCTCGACGCCGAGTCGGTGGAGTGGCTGGAAAAACATCTCCAGCAATATCCCGGGACCGTCATCGCCGTCACACACGACCGCTACTTCCTCGACAACGTCGCCGGATGGATCCTCGAGCTCGACCGCGGCGCAGGTATCCCGTTCAAAGGCAACTACTCGTCGTGGCTGGAGCAGAAGCAGGCCCGCCTGCAGCACGAAGAAAAATCGGAGTCGCAGCGGCAGAAGACCCTCGAGCGCGAGCTCGAATGGATCCGCATGTCGCCGAAGGGGCGTCACGCCAAAGGCAAAGCGCGCATCAATTCGTACGAGGAGCTGCTGAGCCAGCAGACGCAGGAAAAAGTGCAGGACCTCGAGATCTACATCCCGCCCGGCCCGCGCCTCGGCAACATCGTCATCGAGGCAGATCACGTACGGAAGGCGTTCGGCGACACGCTCCTCATCGACGAGATGGAGTTCAAACTTCCGCCCGGCGGCATCATCGGTGTGATCGGCCCGAACGGCGCCGGCAAGACAACGCTCTTCCGCATGATCCTCGGCCAGGAGCCCGCGGACGCCGGCACGATCCGCGTCGGCGAAACGGTGACGCTCGGATACATCGATCAGAACCGCACGCTCGACCCCGAGAAATCGATCTTCGAAGAAATCACCGGCGGCACCGAGTTGGTGCTCCTCGGAACGCGCGAGATGAATTCACGCGCCTACGTGGCCCGCTTCAACTTCTCAGGCTCCGATCAGCAGAAGAAAGTCGGCATCCTCTCGGGCGGTGAGCGAAACCGGGTTCACCTCGCGAAGATGTTGAAGGAAGGCGCCAACGTGCTGCTGCTCGACGAGCCGACGAACGACCTCGACGTCAACACGATGCGCGCACTGGAAGAGGCGCTGGAGACGTTCGCAGGATGCGCGATCGTCATCTCCCACGACCGCTGGTTTCTCGACCGCGTGGCCACGCACATCCTCGCATTCGAAGGTGACAGCCGCGTCGTCTGGTTCGACGGCAACTACAGCGAGTACGAAGAAGACAAGCACAAGCGGCTCGGGGCCGAAGCCGACCAGCCGCACCGGATCCGCTACCGGCAGATGACAAGGTGAGCGGAAGCTGAGGTCAGGAAGAGGCAGAGATCAGAGATTCAGAGATCAGGGTGAGCGGTCACGATCTCTGACGATTCACTAATCCACTGGTCCACTAGTAGACTAATCCACTGATCTCTGACGAACAAAACCGATCGCTCGAATCAACCGACAACTGACAACCGACAACGCGCGAAGCGCAATCTTGGGCTCCCAAGTCTTGCAACGATCCGGCTCAGCGCGTAGGATGCGCCTTCCCGGTGAACGCCGGTTAAACGGC